>JANXTV010000321.1 GCA_025352185.1 Oligoflexia bacterium | reverse complement strand
GGAGGCGCGAACGGTTCGCGGAGCTCGGAATGCTCGAGTTTGTTCCTCGAGAAATTCTTTCTTTAAAGTTAGGGACTAGTGAGGAGCTTAATGGAGAAATTGACCTCTGCCTAGGGAAAAGCTACGTTGCTTTTGATTCAGAAACCGGTTCAAACCCGCGTAGTTTATGAAAAAAGAGACCGACTATGACTGATAGCGAAAATGCTCCGGGCCAAGACCTCGAGAATGAAACTGCGATTGAAAATGAGATCGTTTCCGCCGGTGAAAAAGAAGAAAAGCGTTCGACCGTCCTCGGGTGGCTCCTCTTTCTTCCGCTCGGGATTCTCGCGCTGTTCGCGGTGAATTTATTCATTTTAGAGCCGTTGATTAACCAGGCGATCAGCCCAGTGGTCGCGACGATGGTCTACATTATTTTTCGAGTCCTCGGGCTCGTGCTCCTCGCGTATGGCCTAGCGCGATACGCCTATCGAAATCGTTTCCAAACGATGAGCACCGTTTTACTCGTCGGATTTATCGATCAGGTCCTCCTGAAGGGCGTTCGAATGAAACTCTATATCTCTGAGAATCCGTCCATTCTTCAGGAATTCAATCCGTCGAACACTTCGATCTTTGTGAACCTGGCCGCGGGATACCTTTTCTTCGTGCCGTTCGTGCTCATCATCGGATTTTTTGGGATGGAAGCGACGCGCTTTAAGCGTGACTGGACGTATCGTCCTTAGGGATCTATCTTCGTCCGATGCGAACTTTCCTCCTCGTCTGGATTTCCCTCGGAATCCTTTCGTCCTCCGCGGCCGAAATGGAAGTACGGGACTCTAAACTTTCCGTGCAAGCTTTCGGTGCGTTTGCCGTTTCGAAGGTGACCACTTCGAAGGTGACCTCCGGACTCGAGAATCCGGGGAACGATTTAAATTTTTCCCGGGTAACTCGGTTCGGATTGAACGTCTCGTATCGATACAGCGAAGAACTCGAAGCGTTCAGCCAGTTGATGGCGCGAAGGCGCCCCGGACGTGAGGCGGCCCAGCTCGATCTCCTCGTACTGAATTATCACGTGAACGATCTTTTTTCGGTTCGGGTTGGCCGCGAGATTCTCCCCATCTTTTTATTTTCCGAGCAGGCCGATATCGGCGTGACCTATCCGTGGTTCGAGCCGCCGATGGAAACGTATCCGATGAATTCGATTAAGTCCCTCGAGGGCGCTCGCTTTACCTATCGACCCGAGTCGGAGGAAAATCGATTCCAGTTCGATTTCTACGCCGGGAGCGGCCAGACGAAATTTGAATCCTCAACCGGTGCCCACGTGGCGACCTACGAGCCGTCGCTCCGCGAGGGATTTGGACTGAACATCGAAATGGAGTCGAAAGCGCAGGCCCCGTCGGATTTCGCGTACCGCGTGCGGCTCGGGGCGCTTACCGGAAAGGTGAAACTCGCCGTCGCCGCGGAAGCGGATCTGGGCGGCGGACTGACCGGGCGGTATTTTTCGACTACGGATATCGGACAGCTCCAACTTTACACCGCAGGTTCTCTCGTTAAATGGATGGGCACGGAACTTATTTCTGAATACTGCCTGCGCCAAACGAAAAGTCCCACGCTCCCGCGGGCCGCGGCGATTTACGGCACGCTCCTTCATCATTTTGGAAATTGGAGCCCGAACTATACTTTCTTCCGAGTGTTGGATCTAGAGGGCTCTCTGCGGCCGCATCCGGATGCCGCACTCGGCGTCACCACTTTACTAAAAAGTATTTCGTTTCACGCCGTGGGCCTAAATTATCAGCTCGACCCAAGTGTCCTCATTAAAATTCAAGCCATGAAGTACCGCGAGGAATATGAGGACTCGGGATATTACATTAACACTTATCAGGGATCCGTCGGTGCGGATTTCGTATTCTTTTAACCCGGGAGGACGATATGAGACTCGATCGATTCACCCGCAAGGTTCGGGGAATTATTTTAATTTTGGTATCTTCGTTCGCGACGCTCTCGACGGGAATGGTGTCGGGTAGCGGGCCGGAGGCGCCTATTTACGTCGTCGGAAATTTTCCTCACGAGGTCGATCTGACGCGCGAGGATCTGGCGAACCTCTACGATGGTTACTCCCGAAAGATACGTTCGGGGGAAACCGTACTCGTCGTGACACTTTCCGACCGAAATCCCGCGACCGCGTTATTTTTTCAGCGTGCGCTCGAAAAGAGTGTCGCAGAAATGAAGTCTCATTGGTCGTACATGGTTTTCACCGGAAAGGGGAAGCCGCCGTCCGTGTTCACGACGGAGTCCGATTTATTCGAATTTCTCGAACGGACGCCGAACGCGATTGGATTTACGTCGGTGAAGCCGACGTCGAAGAAGTTGCGGCTGCTCCTACGCCTAGAATGAGGCTGGCCGGGAGGTCGATTCGGAAGGTCGTATTTTTCGCCTGCGGTTCGTAAAAGAGGCGTCCCCCGTGGGCCTCGACGATTCCTCGACTGATGCTGAGCCCGAGTCCCGTACCTTGACCAATCGGTTTCGTCGTGAAAAACGGGGTCATGATTTTTTCGTGGATTTCCGTCGGGAGTGGTTTTCCCGAGTCGACGAAGCGAAGGCTGACTCCATCGGGACTTCTCGTAATAAATATTTTAATCCAGCGGACGGGTAACGTCCCCTCTGAATGATCGGACGAGGTATTTTCGCATACGGCGTCGATCGAATTATTCAGGAGATTCAGCACGACCTGTCCGAAACGAATGCGGTCGAGTTTTAGGGTAATTTCCTCGCTGGAGATAATTTCAAACTTAATCCCTAAGTTTTTCATCCGCTCGGCGCCGAGGCTGACGACGTCATCGAGAACCTGGGTGAGGATTTCCTTCTCACTTTGGAATCCTTCGCTCGAGCGGGAAAAGGATCGAAGTCCTTGGACGATTTTAGCGATTCGCAGAACGGTCGATTGGATGCGTTCCATGGATGCACGAATTTTTTCCTTCGACTCGGGAGATTCTAGAAGGAGGAGACTCCTTTCCGCGGCGAGTTGGATCACGGTGAGCGGGTTATTAATTTCGTGGGCGATTCCGCCGGCCATCGTTCCGAGGCTGGAAAGTCGGGATGCTTCAATGAGGGAGACTCGTTGTCGCTCGCGGTCGAGGATCGACTCACGGACCGCCCCGGTCATTTGGTCAAACGCCCGGGCGATGCGGCCGATTTCGTCCGAACCGGAGTCTCCGATGATGGTTTCTAGATTTCCCTTAGTTACTTCGGTGCAGGCCGCCTCGATTTTTAGGAGGCGGCGGAAAAGGAGCTGGAGGATCATAAAAACGACGAGTGCGAGGCCGAGCGTCATGAGCACGGCGCCGATAAAGTACTGATGCTTAAGGGCGATGAGTAGATTTTCGAGGGGGCGAACGTCGTAGCCGATGTAAATTTCACGGGGAATATTTTCGGCGTTTTCGAGGGAGACGAAATGGTCGAGAACCTTCAACTCAGACTGACGGCGCTGGATATCGTCGAGGGGTACCCGGGTCACGGCGTCGTCTCCGACCTTCAGAGTCCGTTTAGCCGAGTGGAAGGTGAGGTACGCTAGTCCGTTTTGGGCTTGGATTTTCGAAAAAATCTTTAGGAGCTCTTCGTCCTTTAAGTCCTGAACGACGGGGGAGAGCGTGACGGCAAGCGTTCGATTCACGGATTCAATTCGGTCGAAAAATTCATTCCGGTAATTCTGTTCGTTCACTAAGTAGAGTCGGTATCCATAGGCGAGAAGGAAGATCGACTGAACTGCGAGTAAAATAACGACGGTTCGAATCCGAAATGAAAAACGCCCTTTCTCGATACGCATCTGCGCATTAAAGCCGATTCTCTCCGATTAAACAACGCGCGTAATGGGTTAAACAACGGGGGCGATAAAGGTGTTTTTTTTCCGGCGAGGTGTCCATAAATGAGACACCCACCGGTGGGGACGGATTCTCCTTTCCTCAGTGAGAATCGCAGAATGCGGGACTTTTTTTCCTGGCCCGGAGGTTGCTCTAGTGGGGACGTTGGAGATTTCACCCATGGTCCGTCTTCCATTCTTCCTCATTGCCGCCGCCCTGTTCTCGGGAGGACTTACGTCTCCTGCCCGCGCGGCCATGGAACCTTCGACCGAGCTCCGGGTGGCAATGAGTCGACTCCTGGACATTTCGCGGAGTGCGCAAGTCCGCGGTTGCCAGAAACAGTGGTTTTTTGTTCGGAAGGTGACCAACGTCTGTACCCGAACCCTCGACCGGTTAGTCGAGCCGGTTAAGACTGCGGATGAAAGCTTGAAAGGCGATATTGCGGTTCTGCAGAAAAAGGTGTGCCCTTCGCTCTTTGATTATGGGTGCTCTCCGGCAGAAATACGATTTAGAAATGCCGCGTATCTACTCGAGGAAGCCGAGCGAAACCTCCGCCGGGCGGCCGAACTCGAACTCACTGATTACCGATCGCCGCCGCTCTGGGACCGGATCCTCGTGAAGGATAATCGACTCGGAGTGATTTTTGCCGTCGACTTCGTGGACGAGGCGCTGGTGGCCTACGACGGTTTTTTAAAGCTTTAATTCCCACTATTCTCTCTCCCTAAACTAGTGCGATGATTAGAGGCGATGGCGCACCAACAGTTTCCCCACCTCTTCGCAAAACTAAATTTAGGTCCTTTCGAACTTCCGAACCGCGTGGTCATGGGCTCGATGCATACCGGCCTGGAGGAAGTAAAAGGGGGGCACGAACGCCTCGCGGCCTATTACGGCGAGCGGGCGAAGGGCGGCGTGGGTCTCATCATCACCGGGGGAATCTCCCCGAATTTTGCGGGTCGGGTTTCTCCCTTTTCGGCGCAGCTTTCCTGGGCTTGGCAAGTAAAGCACCATGCCCTTGTTACCGAGGCCGTCCACGCTTACGGTGGAAAGATCGTGATGCAAATACTGCATGCCGGTCGCTACGCCTTCCATCCGCTGTGCGTGGCGCCTTCTCGGCTGAAAGCGCCGATTAATAAATTCACCCCGTTTTCACTGGGTGGATTTGGGATCGGTAAAACGATCCGTGATTTTACGAACTGCGCGCGACTCGCCCGAAAGGCGGGCTACGACGGCGTCGAGATCATGGGAAGCGAAGGCTACCTCCTCCACCAATTCGTAGCTCCCCGAACGAATCGGCGGAAAGACGAATTCGGCGGTTCATTTGTAAATCGCATTCGGTTACCCCTCGAAATCGTCCGAAAAATTCGGGCGGCGTGCGGACCCGATTTTTTACTGATCTACCGGCTCTCGCTGCTGGACCTCGTCGAAAACGGAATGCAGTGGGAAGAAACGATCCAGTTTGCGCGCGCGCTCGAAAGAGTCGGCGTTCACGTCCTTAATTCTGGGATTGGGTGGCACGAATCCCGAATTCCGACGATCGCGACGATGGTTCCACGGGCGGCGTTCACGGAAGCGACGCGCCGGATTCGCAGCGAAATAAAGATTCCGGTCATTGCCGTGAACCGAATTAATATGCCGGAAGTAGCCGAAGCGGTGCTCGCGCGCGGCGATGCGGATCTCGTCTCGCTCGCGCGGCCGATGCTGGCCGATCCGGAATGGACCCGCAAGGCGTGGACCGGGCGGAGGGACGAGATTAACACGTGTATCGCTTGTAATCAGGCGTGCCTCGATCAGATTTTCGAAGGAAAGGTTGCGACCTGTCTCGTAAATCCCCGAGCGGCGAATGAAACCCTCATTCCGAACACCCGCGCGAAGAAATCGCGCCGCGTGGCCGTCGTGGGGGCCGGACCCGCGGGTCTCGCGTGCGCCGTCGAAGCGGCGAGACTCGGGCATTCGGTAACTCTCTATGAAGGGCGTTCGGATATTGGGGGTCAGTTTGATCTCGCGAGGCGCATTCCGGGTAAAGAGGAATTCGTCGAAACGATTCGTTACTTTCGCACTCAGATTTCCCTCCTTGGCATTACGCTCCGACTCAATCATTCCGTAACGGCCGATGAACTCCTCGCGCCGGCATCGGCGTTCGAGGCGGTGATCGTCGCAGCCGGGGTGCGACCCCGCGTGATTCCCCTGCTGGCGGAAGCGCGCGCCCGCGGCGATAGTCGCGTCGTCGCTTACGACGAACTTCTGCTGGGGAAAGTGAAGCCGGGAAGTCGAGTTGCCGTGATCGGAGCGGGCGGGATTGGGTTTGACGTGGCGACGTTTCTTTTAGCGCCGGCTGACCACTCGCTTTCACTCACGCCGGCCGGATTTTTTAAACATTGGGGAATTCGATACGAGGCCCGTGGTGGAGTAGAGGGGATAAAGCCCGAAGCCCAGGGGAGCGGCCGAAAGGTCTACCTCCTCCAACGGAAAGACGAGAAGCTCGGAATTCGGCTAGGAAAGACCACGGGCTGGATTCACCGAAAAATGCTCGCCGACCAAGGAGTGACGATGATGGCCGGGGTGACTTACGGCGCCTACGCTTCGGCTGGCCTCGAAATCACTCGCGGGGGGAAGAGCGACGTTCTAGATGTGGATCAAATCGTGATTTGCGCGGGGCAGGAGTCAGAGAATCGACTCTTTTCGGAGCTCACGGCCCGTGGCGCGCCCGTATTTATCATCGGCGGAGCGGCGGAAGCGGGTGAGCTTGACGCGAAGCGAGCGATTAGTCAGGGAGTACACCTTGCTGCGGAGCTAGAAAACCGACTAAAATAAAAGGGATGAACGAAACGACGGAAAAAGTCCGCCTAAAATTCCGAGTCTCCTCGACGAAGGATCCTAAATGGACCGAAAAATGGGGCGTAAGTCTCACGACGGGTGAGGAGTTTCACGTCACCGATAAGCTCCTGAAACTTCCCTTTCAAGAGAATCCTCCTAAAACGGTTTGCACCTTCTCGGTAGACGCCGGTTCCGTTTTATTCCAGCACCTCGACCGGGACCGAATCGTAACCCGAAATGGGACGCCCGAAAGCGCGTGCAGTCCCCGAGTCGGCGATAAAATTTTAATCGGAGAAACGATCCTCCTCGAAGTCCTAGTCGCCCCGACCGCGAAAGCTTCCGCCCGTGCCGCGGAGTCGCCCGGTCCGACTCTAGGCGGGATTCCGGATATCCTCGACATGGATTCAGCACTTAAAGCCGACGGTCCGACCCTCACGCTCACCCAATTTCCGGTGGAAGCGGCGACGGCGGTTGCGCTCGAAGCGCCCCCGAAGAATTCTTCCACTCCCGCTGTGCGCTCGGCGCCAGAGTCTCCCTACATGGGCGGGCACTCACTCGAAATTCAGGAGCCTTCTTTAGAGATGGTTCGTCCCGATCTTTCGCCCCCGACGGTAAAAAAGACGGCCGCAAAGTCGAACGCCGACGCGTATCCGAGTGCGATGCCGACTCCGAAAACGTTCGGACCGGCGGAGCCGAAGATTGAACTCGCAAACAGTCCACATACTCAGCGCGACGATAGTCTCGATGAACGCATGGCCGCGATGACCGAGTCTGAGCTCGACGGAGTGAAGCCCCTCTACGCGGAAAAAGCCCAACTGAGTGGGTCGAAGCAAAGTTTTTCGGAAAAAATTCTAAGTACGGTAGCCGCCGTGCTTAAGCGCGATGATTTAAATCCCCCTCGAGATAAATTCCCGCTGGAAAAAGATGCGACGAACCCCGGGATTCGACTCGACCGAGTCGAGCCGTCCAGTCGAGCGGCGCCTAAAAAAACGAAGAGTGAATTTACGGCATCGCCGCAGGTAAACCGAAATACGGCGAAACCATGGATTCCCGAGGCGACGCCTTCGGGGGCGCGTCTTCGCGGACGGGCCATGATCTTTCTCATGGCTGCGGGCGGAACCCTCATGCTCGTGGTCGGGATCATGAAAATTTCGAATCAGTTCGGCGGTGCTTCGAGCGCGGGCTCAGATTCGGTCGTCGAAATGTCCCAGCTCGACCGGGGTCTACCGGTGGAAGTGATCCAGGATAAAGTACGGAAGATGTCGCGGAGGCGATAGCCCCGCCGGCGGCTAATCGGAATTCGATTTAACGACCCAGTCATCCGAGAGATACGTCGCCGTCAGTAGCCGCTTCGGGCGTCGGAGTCGCATCGCGAACTGCCGAAAAGGTAAAGCGAAGATGAGTCCGAAGCGCGCGGCCCAGGAAATTTCCCGGAGCGGCCGATCGGATAAGCCGAGCCGCTGCACGCGGAGTTCGAACTTTGCGAGCGTGTGATCGTAAAACGCCGGAAACTTTTCGAGTACGGAATGATTTTTGGGTAGGCGCTTTAGAGCGAAGTTACGGAGCCAGCCCATGGCGAGCCACTGGACGAGGGCGCCGGCGAGGAGCGTCTTCCGGTCTCCGGGAAAGGTTTGGAGCCAGTCTCGAGTTTCGCGCTCTCCGAATTCGACGTGTTTTTCTTCGTCCAGGATCGCCGATTCGATAATTTTCCGGATTTCGTCGTTTTCGATCGTGGCCGCGAGCGCGTAGAAAATCGTGAGCACCAGACCTTCTCCGAGTGCCATCTCCATACAGACGTGTTCACCCCAGGTTCCCCCCATCATTCCGGTCGAGAGGAATTTTACCGCCCCGTGGGCCCGACCGGGAGGATGCTCGAGAATTTCGAGAATGCGGATGACGCGTTTAACGTGAGAGAGTTCCTCGGCCGCTTGGCGCGCGAGGAAGGCGGCGGCTCTCAGAGTGGGCGCGCGGTAAAGCCAATGTCCGCATTGGATGCCGGTGACTTCGCCGTAAAGGAATTGGTCGAATACCCAGCCGAGAAAATCGCGATCGGCCGCGGGCCTAAATCGGGCCGCGTCGAAGTCAAACTGGAGTTCGTTCCTCGGGATTAACATCTTTGATTCTTTCCGCTGCCTCAGTCTACACTCTCTGCATGCGGCTTAAAATCACGGAATGGACGGATCCCCAGGGAAAGACTTTTCCGCACCTCGAAGCCAGCGGCAAAGATCTGACTGAAGCGTTTCAAGAAGCCGCTCGTGGTTTTTTCTCCCTGTTTACGGATCTAAGCACGGTCGCCCGCAAGGATAGCGTGGTGATTTTCTGTGAGAGTTCCGACTCCGACTGGCTCTTCTCCGATTGGATTAATACGCTCATCTACGAGGTTCGCGAGCGTGGCATGCTTTTCTCGGAGTTTAACATCTACGTCGAGGGCATTAACGTGAAGGGCGAAATCGTGGGCGAAGCGATCGACCCCGCTCGGCACGTCCGTAAAGTCGACTTCATTTCGGGCGCGGCTTTCACCCAGCTTTCGGCGGAAGAAGCCGACCTAAAAATCGGCACTCCCGCGCGAGTCTCGGTCGTCTTAAATGATACCGCGAGACACCCCCTGCCGGTCCGCGAACTTTGGGAGCGGAAATGATAAAAATGCTCCGCACGATTTCCTTCGGTCTTTTAACCGGCTTCGTTTGGGTAGGGAACGCCCCCGCCGGAACCATCGCGCCACCGAATCGTCCCGCCGGGCATGTGGAAAAAGCCGCATCTAAACTCACGCTTGACCAGCTCTTCGCCCACGCGACGCTTCTGCGGGTGCGCCTCGACGGAGGGAAGGTCTGCGAAGGCGAGTTTAAGGGAATGAGCGGGGTCGCGGTGAATGCCTTACCCCAGATCCTCGAGGGCGAAGTACAATCGAAAATCGATTTCCTAAAAAAATCGGGAACGATTCAGGGATTTTTCCTAGACCCGACTCACCGGGAGAGTTGTGCCCTTCGGTGCCGGTGCGAGCAGTATGATCAGGTAGCGGAAACGATGGGCGCATCGCCGAGTCCGCGCCCGAAAGTGCGGGGACTGTCGGCATCCGATTATTTAAAATGCGCGAAAGCAAACGAATCATGGATTTGTAGGAGTTCATTACTGAAAGCCCTCATCCAAGAAGCTCGGGCGCTCGGAGAATAGAATGGAAGCGGACCCTTCAAGAACGAAACGCATTATCGACCAGGCTGAAAAGTGGGGCGCCCATAATTATCATCCGCTCCCGATCGTGCTCGAGCGGGGAGAAGGCGCGTGGGTGTGGGACACCGAAGGGCGAAAATACCTCGACTGCCTTTGCGCTTATTCCGCCGTAAACCAGGGCCACCGTCACCCAAAAATTATTCAAGCCCTGAAAGATCAAGCGGACCGAATCACGCTCACTTCGCGCGCTTTCCAGAACGACCGCATGGGGCCCTTTCTCGAAAAGTTATGTACGATTTCTGAGATGGAGATGGCGCTCCCTATGAATTCGGGAGCCGAAGCCGTCGAGACCGCACTTAAAGCCGCTCGCAAGTGGGGCCATCAGAAAAAAGGGGTTCCCGAAAATGAAGGCGAAGTCATCGTCGCGGCGGAAAATTTTCATGGCCGCACGATCTCGATCGTGAGTTTTTCCACGGAAACGCAGTACCGCGACGGCTTCGGCCCCTTTACTCCCGGCTTTCGAGTGATTCCTTTCGGCGATCTCGAGGCGCTTCGCGCGGCGATCACGCCGAAGACGGTCGCCTTCCTCGTCGAACCCATCCAAGGGGAAGCCGGGATTATCATCCCGCCGGAAGGATTTCTCGGCGACGTGGTAAAACTTTGCCGTGAGAATCGGGTCGTCACCATCTTTGACGAAATTCAGTCCGGCCTCGGACGAACGGGAAAACGTTTCGCCTACGAACATGACTCGCGTCCCGGAAAATCAGCGAAACCCGATCTCCTCGTCCTGGGTAAAGCACTCTCCGGCGGAGTGTATCCCGTTTCGGCCGTAGTCGGATCTGCGGAAGTTCTCGGCGTTTTCCGCCCGGGAGATCACGGATCGACGTACGGCGGAAATCCGCTCGGTTCCGCCGTCGCCGAAGCGGCGCTCGGGGCACTCATCGACGAACGCATGGTCGAGAATTCCGCGACGCAAGGGGAGCGGCTCGCCCGGGGCTTACGCAAACTCACGTCCCCGCATATTCGCGAGATTCGCATCCGGGGACTCTGGGCCGGGATCGAAATTCGCCCGGAATCGGGACCCGCCCGCCCGTTCTGCCTGAAACTTCTCGAGCGAGGGGTCGCGGCGAAGGATACCCGAACCCAGGTCATTCGGATCGCTCCCGCCCTCACGGTGGGCGACACGGAGGTCGACTTTCTACTCGAGGCCCTCGGGAGCGTCCTGACTTAAGGACGGCGGGAAGCACGTCGCTTCGGTGATGCCTATCTCCGTCATCAGTATGACGCCTCTCCTAGGGCCCGCGAATCTGAGTGGGTCCGTCGGTTAAGATTTTCAAAACAATTCGGGGAATGCCCCTTCTAATCCGATGAATGAAGGAATGAAGTCGTCCCGGTCGGTCGCTCCGACACTCCTATTTTTATCTCGCTCCGTAACGGAACCCTCGGTCATCGAGGCGCTCCACCGCGGGCTCCAGGTGACGCCGGGAATCGATTACCGAGTTCTCCGTGAAGCCTCCAGTATACCCGCGGCCGTCGACGGAGCTCCGGTCGCCCTGCTGATCGCGAACTGCCTCGTGAAGGAAGATATCGCGGAACTCTATAACGTTCTACCGAGCCTCGCCGCGCGAGTCTCGATCGGCACGTTACGCGTGATTGTTTTTAATACCATCGGGCACCCCCGACTTTCATCACTTCTGCGTTCGCGTTCGGCTCTCGAGGTCGTCGAATTTCCCACTACGATTAAAGCGATCCAGCATAAATTAAAAATTGCGCTCGCGATGGCGCAAAAAAGTTTTACCGCGGCTGCGGAAAGTCGTGGGTTAACGACCGCCTTTAAGGCCGAGGCGAAAGCCGCGCCGAAAGTGATCGGTAAGGAAGTCGTCTGGCAAAGCGCTACCGAGTTTTTCGCGGACGTTTGGTGGATACCCGGAAGAAAAAATATTCGGAACGTCGTCGGCGTTTGGTTGATCGACATCCTCGGTCCGGGACCGGTCGTCGGAACTTGGGAAGAAATGCCGAATCTAGAGCGCGCGGGAGAAAAAGGTTGGGTTTGGAGACCCCGTTCCATCGCCGAAGATATCTTTCAAACTCGTGAAGGGCGTTGGATTTTTTTTGGTAAACAACCCGAGTTCTCCTGGCAAAAAAATCTCTGGTCCTTCATCTCGAAGCAGCCATTCTTTGCATACTACCCGAATGCGGCCACCGAACCCGAATACACGCGCTTTGAGTTTCGTCCGACGGAAGGACTGCTCTTTTTAGAAAACTCGCGGCATACCGAAAGTTTACTCGGACGGATTCAGGCCACGTTTGAAAGTCGACTGGGTTTTTCGCTCTCGTCGAATGACTCGGCCGAAGTGGATTGGAAAGACGGGCAGGGGAATGGGGAACGAAAGCCCACCGCGAACGGGGAATGGAACGAGCACGGAAGTTCGGTCGGAGTCGATTTCGGAAAAAAAGATCTCCGCATCGACACGAAGGGAAAAGTACATCCATTTAGAAATGCCCTTACGCCGAGCGAAGTCGCATCGAATGCACTCGGTTTTAAAGACCTCGCGATCGAAGGTGTAACCAGCGGCGGAGAGACGTTTGCGAAAATCGAGCTCAACGTCGAGATCTTGCGTAAGAATGACGTCGTCGGTGCGGGCGAAATTAAATCAGTTAAAGTTTACGACCTCAGCGAAGCGGGAGCGACGCTCCTTTTTCAACCCGGCGTGCCCCGAAGCGGAGACCGCTTTCTCCTGCGAATTAAATTCGATTCGGGCGAAACCCGGATGGAATGCTCGATGGAATGGGTCCTTACGAGTATCGAATTCTCGGATGAGAATCAGTTGTTAGCGTTTGGCGATTTTCGGGCGGGAGATTTCGATCCGTTATTTACGATTCTCGATAAACTCCAGGCGCGCAAACTAGAGCTTAAGAATTTTTACGCGGTCGCTCGGGGTTAAATCCCGTCCGATTTTTCCGTCAAAAACTCACCGAATTTAAACGGAGTCGCTAGAGAATCTCGGAATTCTGCGCATACTGTTTTGCGAAAACGAACTTTCGGGGAGACAATGAAGGGGATGGCCGTTTCCCCCGCACCAGTCACCGCATTACCCCGCCTCGTGCTCTTCACGCGTTCGATGGCCCAGCCCGCGCTGGTCGAAGCGATGGACGTGGCGCTCCGGACATCCACGGAGTGTCAGTACCGGCCGACCGATTCGATTGCCCAGGTGAAGGAAATCGTGAGCCGGTCGACCCGGGTCGTACTCCTCGCGAACTGCCTCACGAAAGAAGACATTACGGATCTCTTTAATGCGCTCCCCGCGCTGAGTGCGCGCATCGTGGAGGGAACCGTTCGGGTCTTCGTCTTGAATAGTATTCGCCACCCGAAGCTAGCGGAACTCCTGCGCTCGCGCGGGAATGTCGACGTGGTCGACCTACCGACGACCCAGAAGGCACTCCAGTATAAGATTAAGAATGCGCTGATTTCGGTTCATCAGAGTTACCTAAAGAAAGATCAGGCAAAAGAAGCGCAGACTCCAATCGAAGTTACCGCCCAACAGGCGAAGGCTTCCCTGCGCTCGGCGGCCCGAAATAAAGATCTCGATATCCTCTGGCAGTCCCCGGTTGGATTTGATTTTGATTTCTGGTGGCTCGTCAGCCCGAAGAACATTCGTCGAGTCGTGGGCGTCTGGCTTGTCGATCTCATCGGACCCGGACCGTCGGCCGGTACGTGGGAAGAAGTTCCGGGATTTGACCGTGGCGGCGAAAAGGCCTGGATGTGGCGGACGCGGTGGCTCGCCGACGAGGCATTCCAAACGACGGATGGGCGCTGGTTCTTCTTCGGTAAACAGCCCGAGTTCTCCTGGCAGAAGGCGATGTGGTCCTTCGTCTCGAAAAATCCGATGCTCGCGTTTTTCCCGAACGGGGCGCGGGATCCGAAGTATACCCGGTTCGAGTATAAGGCCGACGACGGGTTTATATTTTTTGAAAATTCTCACCTCACTCAGCTTCTGCTCCCACGAATCCAGGCGACGCTCGAGCGCCGGATCGGCGGCGGATCGAACTCGAACGACGTTCCGGAAATAGTCGATGCGCTGGATCAGTTTGATGAATTTGAACTCCCTCCGAGTTTAGACGAAGCGGAAATCGCGGCGTCGGAGACCGTAGTCGTCGAGCCGACGGAAGCCATTACCGACGAACCTCCTTCGGGGATTCTACGGGATAATGCGGACTTTAATCCGGAAACGGTTACGCCGGAGCGGAGTGTGCTCTCGGTGAATCCCGCTATCGCGCTGCCCTTCGGAATGGGCCCCATCCAAAACGCCGGAATTAGTGCCGGATCGGCGGCCTACGTACAGACGAGTGGTACTGGACGCTCGAGAAGTGCCACGGCAACGGGAACAGCTGCGCGGAAGGGTTCGAGTGCTGCAGCGGGTTCTGCCGCGCCGACGCCTCGGGCGCGCTCGTGTGCAGCGCGCCGCCCATCAATCAATGCTCGAAGACGGGCGAGAAGTGCGCGACCGCCAGCGATTGCTGCCAGGACGCGGGCGCGGACGTATGCGTGGGCGGGTTCTGCGCGCTCTCCAAGCCCTGAAGAAGTGTCGATTCGTCGATGCGCACGTTGTCTCGATCGGTTGGGCACCCAGGGCTGAAGCCGGCTTCAGCCCTGGGTGCCATGCATCCGGCCGCGCAGATCTATCGACGGCCCTGAGCTCTCTGCGTAAGAGATCGGCGCGGCCCCTAGCCGCCGTCTTTCCAGAAAAATCTTCCCATCGGGCCAGCCCCTGCGGGTTTTGCGCGTGGAACGACGCTTGCGATGTATAGGGCGCGATCGCGGCGAGCCGTGTCGCCGCGCCACCCCCCTCCTTCTCATTCCCGGAGCTCCCCACCATGAAGTCCCTCGTAGCCGTTGGTCTCTTCGCCTCTTTCGCCCTTGCTTCGGTCGCCTGTGGCAGCAGCAGCAGCGGCGGTGACGCCAAGCCCGCAGGGATGCCGGGCACGTTCCAGCAGGCGTCGGCCAAGGCCTCGCTCGGTCAGTCGGTCGGATCGATAGCCAACATCAAGACCGGCGGCTCCGGCGCGCAGAGCGCAGCGACCTCGCTGCTGGCCAGCGCCACGGGTTACGAGGGTTTCGTCACCCCCGGCGCCGCGAGCGCGGGCGCTTCGTCGTCGACGATCGGTATGAAGTCATTCGCCCTCGGCACCTGCGATTGCAAGGGCAACACCTGCACGTTCACCGACTGCGGCGACGACCCGAACTCGAAGATGAACGGCACGACCTCGGTGACCGGCGACCACGTGGTGATCGATCTCAAGCTCGTCACCACGCAAGGCCCGCAAAGCGTCACCATCGCCATGAAATGCGATCTGATGATGCCGGCGGATGGGCTCACCGGAACGTGCACCACCGACGGCGACGTCAAGACCAACAGCGGTGGCATGGCTGTCGACGTCTCGTTCTCGACGGCGGTGACCTACGCACTCAAGGTCTCGGGCGGAATGCCGACGGGCGGTTCCATCGACGTGTCGTCGTCCACCACGTACGCCGGTCAGACCTACAGCGGCTCGGGCAAGGTGATGTTTCCCTGAAGACGTTACGCGAAGACGTTACGCGAAGACGCTACGCGAAGACGCTACGCGAAGACGTTACGCGAAGGCGCTACGCACGCGTTCGCGCACGCAAGCGTTGAAAGTGCCGCCGCGCGACCCCCGAGGCCGCGGCGGCTCGGGTCACGACGCCGCCGTGTTTTTCCAGCACGATCTCGAGATACCGTTGCTCGAACGCGTCGACGACCTTCGCGCGCGCCACGGCGAGCGGTAGTCCAGAGCGCGCCGCAGCCTCGATGAGCTCGGAGAGGTGTGTCTCGGTCGGTGCCTCGTCGGACGCGTCGGCCTGCGGGGCGACGTCTCCCAGCGCGACCGCGCGCGCGACCGCGTTTCTCAGCTCGCGCAGGTTGCCTGGGAACGACGCAGCCGCGAGCCGCGCGACGAGCGCTGGAGGTGGCGTGCCTTCGCCGCCGACTTGCTCGTAGAAGCGCGGAACCAAGAGCTCGACGTCGCCCGCGCGGTCGCGGAGGGGCGGAAGCTCGATCCGTCCGACCGCGAGGCGGTGAAAGAGATCGTCGCGGAAGCGCCCCTCGGCGACCTCGCGGTCGAGATC
>JANXTV010000315.1 GCA_025352185.1 Oligoflexia bacterium | reverse complement strand
TTAAGGCCGAATCCTCCTCATCCGGTAAAACGGAAGGGGTTCCGAAAAGTTTCAAAATTCGGCTGGGAGAGGAGGGCTTCGGTGACACGTCTGAAAAGTCTAAGGATTACATCGGCTTAAATAAAGGAAGAAATAGGGAACTTTTTCGAATCCTGTCCGTTTTATCTCCGACTGGAGAATTTAACTATGAAGTCCTTACACCGCCAAATCCTGAACGCCCTGACGATCCGCCTCATCCTTTCGATTGCGGTCCTACCCCTTGCGGCGGGCTGCGGGAAGAAATCGGCGGAGCTTGATTCGGACCAAGCCTACCTCATCGCCGACTCGGCGGTATCCAGCGTGAACGGTTCACTCAACGATTCGGAACAAGCCAACTCTTACGCCGTGAACACCCACCCAGGATTTGAAGTCATCCCGACTGCCTACGCGGCGAGTTGCGGGTCGTCTCGCTTTAGCCCCGCGATCGGCGGAAACTGCAACTCCACAGCCGGTACGAAAACCGTGATTTCGAATTTCGCGGGTTGCACCGCCGGACGAAGCGACGAATTCATTTTCGAAGGTCAGGTTACTCTGACCTTCGATAGCAACGCGACTTGTAACACTTGGCTCTCCGGTTCCGGACTGCCCACGAGTGGTTCACTCACTCGCACGACGACAAATTTCGCCCGCGTGAATCCCAATGGGAGCACCGTCACCGTTTCTTCGGCGAATCACTCGAATTATACCGGTGCGGTCATCGGAGGAGGAATCGTGACTACCTTCGGCGCCACTACCCGGAGTTTAACGATCGCCGGACTCCACCGGGTCCGTACCTCGAGTGCCGGGCTCCTCATATTTGACCACAGCGTGACCACCACGAGCCCCATCGTCGCGTCTGGTACTCGCCTCGCGGGGAATCGCGTGATCTCGGGCGGCACGGTTAAAGTCGATCATAACCGCGCGAAGTTTTCGTCTCTCGCAAATCTGAGCGGACTCACTTGGAATTCCAGCTGTTGCCACCCGATTTCCGGTAGCGTTACCTTTAGCTTAACGGGCGCCGAGACCGGGTCGATTCAAGTCGACTATGCGAGCGGCACCTGCGGGCAAGCAATCGTCACTAAAAATGGCGAGTCACTCGGAACGGTAGACCTTCCGAGCTGCGAATAACTTTCCCGAACTTCCCGATCTGATTCCTAAAATTCCTGAAAGTGAACCAACCCAAAACGACTAGCCCGAGGAGAATACGATGTTAAAGTCCCTATCGATCCTAACCCTTGCCCTTCTAGGAGTGACCACCCTCTCCCATTCCGCGTTCGCGGAGAAAAATCATCCGCTCCGCCGGAATCAGCGCCAGAATGAGCGAATTGCCGAAGGCGTGAAGTCGGGTGAAGTCACCCGCGGTGAAGCGAAAAAACTGGGCAACGAAGAGCGACGCATTCACCGCGCCGAACGCCGGGCCGGTCGCGACGGAGTCGTGACGGAAAAAGAAGCGAACCATATCGATCACATGCAAGACAAGGCGAGCGCGGATATTTACCGTGCAAAGCATAATGAACGAGAACGTCCAAAAGCCGAAGGCGCTCCTGCTCCTGCTGGCGGTGGTTCGAACGAGGCTCCCGCCGAAGCGACGGCTCCGGCTACGGGCCAGTAAGTTTAGTTCCCTTACCTTTTGAGAGAATCCTTCACTCATCCCAAGTCCTGAGTGAAGAAAAGTGGGGCTCTCCGCCGGATGCGGAGGGCCCCATTTTATGTCAATCGGATGACTTCGGAGGAACACTTCCCTTGTCCCTCTGATTCACGGACAATCGACGACGCATGGGTGTTACACCGAGTCCCCAACTCTTTATCGGATTTTATTTCCTCGGATACCTCGTCATTACGGGGGGCGCTTTCGTTACGACGAGCTGGATTCTCCGCGGACCCTTTCGTTCGCGCCGCCTCTCGACCGGCGCCACTTCCGGACAAATCTGGCACGAATTAAAATACAGCCTCCAATCCCAATTCATTTACGGGCTCCTTACGCTTTTCGTTTTTCAGGTCCTCGCGCCCAACGGTTGGCTCCGGATTTATCTCCGGGTGGAGGAGCGCGGAACTGCCTGGTACGTCGCGAGCTACGTTCTCGTTCTCTTTCTACACGACGCCTATTTCTACTGGACCCATCGATGGATGCACCATCCAAAATTTTTCGAATTTTTCCATCTTCTCCACCACGAATCCGTTCACCCCACACCATTTACGGCCCACGCCTTCGAAATCCCCGAAGGAATCGTGCAGGGCCTCTTTTTTGTGCTCATCGCGGCGTTTCTCCCGCTTCATTGGGCCGTGATCCCCGTTTTTTTCACCCTTTCGATGGCGAATAACGTCTACGGACATTTTGGTTACGATCTGATCGGAGAATTAAAACACCGCTTCCCGTTTACTTATCTAAATGATCCCTGTTCCCACGGATGGCATCACCTTCACGTACGTGGGAATTATTCGGTCTACTTTAATTTCTGGGACCGTATCATGGGCACCTGGCGGGGGCACCTCGAGGCTACTCCAGGAACCGCGCCCGATAAGGTTTGAACATTTCGTTAATACGTCCCGCCTCGATTCCGTAAGAAGCGAGATCATATCGGTGTGCAGGCTTCTTCCGGTGGGGGTCCCGCTCTAGGAAATCCGTAAATGCCGTTCGCGAATTTTCGTCAATGTTTTCACCGAAAAATCCGTAGAGCGCGC
>JANXTV010000304.1 GCA_025352185.1 Oligoflexia bacterium | reverse complement strand
CATGAACCGCCCGATCGATTTCCGAAAAAGAATATTTCACCCGCGCGACGATATCTTTCCCGGCCGCCGGACTAGCGACTGCCCACTCCCCGGTTGGATCCGAAGGCGGATGGAATTCGCCGGCGATATAGTCGCCGAGGTATTTCACGGGGTTTTCGATCGTATAGGGAAGCGCCGGAAGAGCGGACATAGAACACCTCCCCTCTATATTAAGGGCTAGTAATAGGGCATGAAAAGTACGGAGTCGCCCGAGTGAATCTCGAGCGCGACTTCGACTTCCGAAGCGCTACTTTCCGGAGATTTTTTGACGGTGATTTCTCCCCCCTCGAGCACGGCGGAGACAGCCACCGCACGAAACTCAGCAAGGGGGCCTTCTGTCGAAATCTTCTTCAGAAGTCCGGCCACTCCGGTAGCACCCGAGGAGGTGGCTTCTCCCCTCCAGATGAAAGGCTTCGTTTTCGCTACGGGGAGAATGCGGTCTGTTTCGCACCAGAGGTGAGGGCCACCGTCGAACGGATCGACCTGGTTTCGATATTCGAATCCGATCTTTTTTAACATATGGAATACGGGTTCAGTTTCTTTACCCACCTTACCGATGGCATTCCGCGCTTCGGCGGGCAGGAACGTGGTGTAGATCTTTCCGCTCGGAAAGAGATCAAAGATAAAGTCTTTGTTTTTTGCGCAGAGGAGATCCGCCTCCCAGTAATCCATACTCGTAAATCGGCGACCGATGGCCTCCCAGAGCGGTGAGAGTCCGCGTTTATTTAAGGGCGGAAGGAGTTCGGCGATAACGCGGTCCCGGAATCGCTTTCGGTCCGAAGCGACGTAAAGAAAGCGGACGAAGGCGATTTGGCGGCCGACTCGGGCATCGTGGTTTCTAAACTCAGGATCCACGACGAGCGCCCCGATTTCGGAGGGGCCCTCGGTGTCGTAATTCAACGTGAGGGTCCCGTGGATGAATCCGGTATTTATCGTTTCGCTAAAACGCTTTTCATTTCCGCTCTGGAAGTAAAAATGGGGCGAATCAGGGGTCCCGTGTTGGCCGGCGATCATCGAGGTCGCGAGAATTCTTCCGCTTTCCTGGTCTTCGGCAATGAAAGTGTACTTCGTATCGGCGAGCGGGAGGTCGCTCCGTTTGAAAGAACGAAGCGATTTAGTAATTCGGTCTCGCAGCGTGTCCGGATCACCCGGGAGATTAAACATCCCCGGAATCTGGGCAAACTGAAGGAGCGAATCTAAATCGCTATCGCGGGCCTCACGGAGAAGAATCATAAACAGACTCGTTCGATAACCTTCTCGTAAAATGCGGTAGCCGCGTCGAGATGCTCGAGCAGTTGGTATTCATTCGGAGAGTGACTATTTCCCATCGAAAGGCCCGGCCCAAAAATAATCGCTTCGTAACCCGCTTTAAAATAAAGCGCAGCCTCGGTCGAGGTTGCCTTCTTATCGAGTTTTACCGGCAGTCCGGCGGAAACCATGGCATCCTTACAGATTCGAACGAGTTCGTGATCGAGAGTCATCCCCAGCGCCGAATTTCCTCGGTGCTTCGCCCCGGAAATATTCAACATCGGGTAGGCGGCGGCGATGGTTTTAATTTCCTTTAGAATTTCCTTTTCGATTTCGTCCGGCGACTGATCGGGGAGAATCCGTAGATCGAGCATCATTTCGAGTCCGTTTATCGTCTGTTTTAGCTGCCCGAAATTCACCGTCGAATGAGCCGGATTAAATGTCGGGTCGTTAATCTTACTGAACTGGAGCGAAATCTTTCGGAAATAATCCGAGATGCGGGTTGCGCATTCGAATACTGAATCCGGTATAAATCGAATTCCGACGTCATCGCCCCCACCGGCATCGAGTTTAAACGATTTTTCCATTCCGGTTTGGGTAACGAGGTCGCGGAAGAAACGCTTATAGTCTTCGAACTGGTGGGCGGTGAGATAGAACTCGGCGAGCGCGCGGTCAGGTACTTTATTTACCGTCTCTCCACCCTCGAACCGGACGAACTTCATTTCGTAGCCCTGCTCGGCGGAATCACGGATGAGGTCCATGAGCTGGTGAATGGCGTTCACTCCCAGGTGGGGATAACTTCCGTGCGCACTCTTACCGAAGGATTCGATGACGATCCGGCGATTAAATCCCTTCGCATCTTTCGCGACCATCTGGAAACCAAACGTCGCCTTAAAAATGTTCAAACTCTTATGCGCGTAAACGACGTGAAGGTCCGAGGGCTCTCCGACGAGGACGAATCGCGGGTTCAGCGTTTTAGATTGGATGAGGTATTTTGCACCAAACATTCCGATTTCCTCGCCGCAAGTACCGACGAGGTAAATAGGCTGACGTAATTTCTTTTCGCGAAACTTCTCGATGGCGCGAAGTTTACAGAGGAAGTCGAGTTTAACGTCCGCACTGCCGAGACCGTAAATCCTATTTTCCTTCACTACGGCTTGAAAGGGGTTGCCTGCACACTCGGTCCAGTTCGTGAGCAGTCCCGTGCCGACGGTATCGATGTGCGTGTTAAGGAGGAGTCCTCGTTTTAACTTATCGTTAACGAGTGAGTCTCCGAGAATTCCGATCACGTTAAACTGTCGTTTCGAGACATTCTCCAGCGAGTGGGTCACCGGCTGGAGCTGCGTCTTTAATCCGACGAGTTTCATGCGCTCGATAAGCCAGTTCGCTAATTCTTCGTTCCCCTCATTCGAAACGGAGGGGATACTGATCATTTTTTTTGCTTCTTCTAAGAAATCTCGCATAGAGCCGAATCCATTCTACTTTTTAGCCAGGGAGAGCAGGGTCTTTTCAATTACGGCTAGGCCGACATCAATTTCGGCCTCGGTCATCACGCCAAACGGGGGCAAGCACCGCACGACGTAAGGGTCGTGGCCGGCATAGAAAGCGACCACTCCATTTTCGAAGAGCTGCATCAGAAATTTTTTCGTGTCGTCCAGAGTTTGGCCAAGGACCCCGAATCCGATCATCCCGCCGATTACGCGGACCTCGCCTATTAGGCCCTCGCACGTACCGGATTTCAGTTTCTCGATCCCCGTTTTAAAGTGCTTCGAAAGTTTCGCAATTTTTCCCAGCGGCCCGTAATAGCCATCTTTTGTGAGCATTTCGAGGATTCGGCGGCCCGTTCGGAGGGCGACGAAGCTTCCGGTAAACGTTCCGGCGACGAGTCCGGGCTTCGGATTGAGTTCTTCCGTATAGAGAGTCATGCAGGCCTGCAGGAGTTTCCCCACGGTGACGACATCGATGTGTTCCGCGAGGTCGAAGTGATTGAAGGCGAAGAGCGACTCGAGTCGTCCGAAGGTTTGCACCTCATCGGCCCAAATGGCGAGATTCGCTTTTTTTGCGGCGGCGAAAACGGCGAGGTACCACTCTCGCGGCGCCGCTCGAATACCTCCTTCTCCTTGCACGATTTCGATCATGATTCCGGCGTACTTAGTCGGGTGACGCGAAACTTCCCACTCAAGGTGTTTCACGACCATATCGATGGACCGCTCGAGGCCCATTTTCGGGTCATAGAAAGGAAGGTAGCTCACCTCTCCGTAAGTGGGCTGACCCTGGCGGTACCCCGGATTATCCGTAATTTCTTGCATCGCGGTTGAGCGTCCCGCGAAGCAGTCGGTGAACGCGAACATCTTCGTCGCGGGAAATTTTTTCTGTCGAATGATTTTAAGTGCCGTCTCATTTGCCATCGTACCGCTGCAGAGGAGCCAGCCGTGTTTCAGCCGAGACTTTTCGCCGACTTCCTTCAAGATCAGATCGATGATTTCTGCGGACTCAATTCCCGGCTGGAGATTTCCCTGGAGGATATCGGACGTAACGCCATTTAAGACCTCGTCCATCAGCGCGGGATGGGAGTGGCCGAAAAAGTTTATCCCGATTCCCGAGATGAGATCGAGTTTTACACTCCCATCCATCAGCTCAATAAACGGCCCGGAACCCAGACCGCTCGAAAGGTAATTAAAGTATTGGTCGCGTCCCTTCAGCTTTCCATACGCCGACAGATTTTTCAGGTACGAGTCGCGAATTTCCGGCGAAGTACTTCCCCGAATTTCACGGACTCCCTTTCCAGCCTCCAGTGCGGCGGTCAGAAGCTGGGCCTTCGCTGCTTTAAATGCAGGGGAATTCACCAGCTGATTTCGGTGGGTGTGCTCGGTCGAAAAATTTGGGGTCACGGCGGTCTCCTGATGCGGGTCACTATGAGGAATTCGTTAGAAGTATCATCCACTTATTTCTGTTGCAACTTCGCCGACCCGGTCGCAATCTCGGACGTATGCGGTCGTTCCTCGTCGCCACTCTTCTCCTCAGTCTCTTCGGCGCGTCATCCCTTTTCGCCGACTACCGGGATCTTTACCGCGACGGAAAATACACCGAGGCCCTCGCCGAACTGGAGAAATCCCCCGAAGCGGCCCAAAAGAATTACGGGTATTATTATAACCGCGGAATCATTCATCACGCTCTGAATCAGGATGCGCTCGCGGTGGGATACCTCTCGAAGGCTCAGGCGATCCATCCGAGTGCGAAAGAACTCGAAGGGCCCCTAAATGACGCGACAGCGAATCTTGTGAAGTGGCTCGGCGCTTCTCGACTCGATGCAACGTCGTCTGGAATTGAAACGCTAGGCGACATTCTCCCGCTTGATATCCTCTTCATGGTCTTCGGCGCTCTATCTCTTCTCGCCTGGCTCGGATTTTCGGCTTCTAAAAAACGGCGCGAACTCTTTATTCGTCTCGGGTTTGGGAATCTGATCGTCGGAGTCGCGTTCGGACTCTGGAGCGCCTGGTGCGCCCAGCATCCACTAGTGATTACTACGGAATCCCGACTCGTGAAGAGTGGACCGAGCGAGACCTTTCTCGACCGGGGCGCGGTCGAAGTGGGAATGCGTCTCCGCGTAGTGGGAGCGATGAACGAGGTGTCTGCAGATCCCTCGGTAAAGCCGCGTCGCTGGTGGAAGGTCCGCTTTAACGATAAGCACGAGGTTGGTTTTATTCCCGAGTCGAGCGGGTTGCTCTTAACCGACGAATCGAATACACCCGAGTCATGACCACATTTTCACGTCGTTTTGGCCATAAATTCCTGATGATGGGTACTCTCATCGGAATCCTCGCCGGTGGTTTCGGATGCGCGGGTGCCGAAGTCGATGAAAACGATCCGGCCGCACTGAGTAAGGAAGCCGAGAATGATATTAATTCAAGCCGATATATTCTCGCTCTCGAAAAGCTCCAGAAATTAAAAAACCAACACCCCTATTCGAACCAAGCGATCGATGCGCAGTTACGGATCGCCGATGTTTATTTCCTCCAAGAAAACTTTTCCGAGGCGGCGGCCACTTACGAAGCGTTTAAGGATCTGCACCCGAAGCACCCTCGCCTGGCTTACGCGGCTTACCGCGTGGGGCTTTCCTTCTTTAGCGATATGCCCGGGAATCACGCCCGCGATCTCGCCTCCGGCTTTCGAGCCGAAGAAGCTTTCAAAGACTACCTTCGCCAATTTCCAGTTGCCGAGTTTTCGGACGATGCGAAAGCGAAGCTTGCCGAAACTCGCCGGGTCTTAGCGGGTAAAGAGATGTACATCGCGAATTTTTACTTTAAGCGCGAGAAGTGGGAAGCGGCAAAGAATCGTTATTCGAAAGTCGTGAATCAGTATTCGGACTCGCCTTACGTAGACGACGCGAAAGATAAGCTGAAGCAAATCGAAACGAAGCCGCCCGAAAAAGCCGAATAAGGAACCCGAAGAAGCATGGAAATCCAAACCTTCTCGAATTCCCTCGAAACTGGCCGATCGGGAACAGGCTCGAACTCCGATCGCCGGATTCAAGACCTACTGAATCGTAAAGATTATGGCCGCGCAGAATCGCTTATTCGCGAAAAAATCGCGAAGGATCCTACCGGAGCGGACGGATATTACCTGCTCGGCGTATTAAACTATTTCCAAGGCCACGTCGGTCCGACGATTGCATCCCTTAAGAAGTCACTAGAACTCGATCCGCGCCATACCGACGCGGCAATTTGTCTTTCCGTTCTCCTAAATGACTTAGGAAAGTACGACGACGCGAAGAAGATTTTCGACCAAGCTAATTATTCGGTCGTTCATCGCCGCGAGGGCGTCGTTTCCGGAGTGGACCAAAAATTTGCGGTAAAGCACCTCGAACTTGGCGACCTTTACTTTCGGTACCGGCGATACGACGAATCGATCGAGGAATATTCGAAAGCGGCTCTTCT
>JANXTV010000287.1 GCA_025352185.1 Oligoflexia bacterium | reverse complement strand
TTCGTACGTGAGACGATCGCGGTCTGCGACCACCTCTACTTTTTCGGACGGAAACTTTCCTTCCGGGTCCCATTCCCGGGTGATGCGCTCGCGCACCTTCGGGAAAAAAAGTTCGGCGTCGTGATTTCCGACGAGGTAGGTGACTTTTTTTCCGGGACGCGAGGCGAACCTTCGGAGAGATTCCATGACTTTCGGGTGGCCCTTAAGGATCGCTTCCGTCTTCGCGATCGCCATCGTTTCGGTCACGGATTCCTCGAACTCGCCGTGGATCGGGATATTCAGATAATCGAAATAATCCCCGTTTAAAATGAGTTCGACTTCCACGGCCCCCCCGTCGGGATGGGTCCCGTACGGTCCGGTCGAAAAATGGTCAAAAAAGCAGACCATATCGTCGTCGTGGAGAAAGTCCTCGTGGGGATTCGCACGGCCTTCATAGAACCGACCGGCCGAGAGGTGGCAGTCACTGATGATGACTTTAAACTTCTTTTTTAGGGCCGGCGGGGCGGCGGGGTTCTCCAGAGTCACTTCCTCTAGGGTAGCACCGATTCTTTTAGTGCCGCATAGCGTAATCGCCCGCCAGGGTTCTTGACTTTATCCGTCATTGGTCGCAGATTCCCTCTCACACCTATGGCAGATTCTACGAAAAAATGGTCCGACAACGTGACCGGTAAGTTCTACGTCGATGACCAGTGCATTGACTGCGACGCTTGCCGCACCGAAGCTCCCGCAAACTTTAAGCGTAACGACGAACACGGGTATTCCTTTGTTTATAAGCAGCCGTCGACGCCCGAAGAGGCAGAAAAATGTCAGACCGCGCTCGAGGCTTGCCCCGTAGAAGCCATCGGGACCGACGGCTAATTTCGCCGTCTGCCCGTCCTTCGATGCATCTGAAACTTCCCGAGGGCGAATTCGGAGCCTTTCTGTTCGACTGTGACGGGACGATTGCCGATTCGATGCCCCTCCATTTCGAGGCGTGGAACGCGGCCCTGGCAAACTGGGGCGCCTCGCTCCCCCTCGATCTCTTTTACGCTTGGGCCGGGATTCCTCTCGTCCGGACGGTTGAACTTTTAAACGAAAAATTCGGACACGCCATTCCCCCCGCCGAAGTTCCCGCGATAAAAGAGCGAAAGTATTACGAGCTCCTCCCCAAGCTAAAACCCATCCCGAGCGTTCTCGAACACGTCCACGCCCAGTACGGGAAAATTCCGTTCGCGGTGGTTTCGGGTAGTCCTCGGGAGTCGGTGATGAAAACTCTCGAGTGTTTAGGACTGAGCGAGTTCTTTCCCGTCATTGTCGGCGCGGAGGACTACGCGCAGGGTAAACCGCACCCCGAACCTTTCCTGCTCGCCGCCCGCTTACTCGGAGTCAGCCCGGCTCGATGCCTCGTCTTCGAGGATGCGGATCTGGGAATCGAATCTGCACGGGCCGCCGGAATGCACTGGGTTCGCGTCCCGGTTGCATCGACCTCGGGGTAACTCTATCCTTAACGGATGAACTTCCTCTCCGCCCTTCTCCTCACCCTACTGAGCGCGTGCGCCTCCCCCGAACCCTCGGTCCCGCCGCCCGTGCCGTCCCCGAAGCCGGCGATTCAGCACGAGAACCATTCGTTAAATTCGAACCTCCAGTACGATGCGTTCCGACTCGAAGCGAACGGATGCCACTACCTGGCGAGTTTCCGTCACGAGAGCGGGTCGACCACCCTCCAGGTCGTGGTGGGGAAAACTCCGAATACGAGTTTCCAAGGCTCGGTTCCACGCGACTTCATCCCCTGTGATCTCTCGGAAAAGGATTATCAAGAGAACTTAAAGCTTCTCCTCCAGAACGCCCGTTCCGTCATTCCGGGCCTTAAAATTACGGGCTTCGAATCGGGCACCCCGGCGATGTGTCCTCTCTTGAAAGAATTTCATCGAGAACTCGCGGTCGCTTCCCTGAAAGATGAAGCAATGAAGGACTTTCGTCGGTACGGAGAATCTAAAAAAACTCTGAACTCCGTATTTGACCACCTGGTGAACGAAAAAAATCTCTTCTCGGATTTCATCCGGATTCACCGAGAGATCGGATTACTTTTACGATACCGGGCGGGGGAAAAAATTTTTCGGGAACGCGTGAGGGATTCTGCCCACCGTACCGAGTTACTCGCCGCCGGGGGAAAGCCGGGAGATTCGGTCCTTTCCGGGGCGGCCGTATTTCATTTTGACGTACCGAACGGCCCTATTTAACGCCCGCGACGTAAGCGATCCATGCGTGTGACGGATCCCCGTTTTCCATTGGCGCGTACTCGCCCGTTCCCTTACCGGTGCTATCGGCGGTTTCCCAGAAAACGTGAGTTTTCGAAAACCCGGCTTCTTTAAGAATCTCCCGAACCTCCCGAATCCCCCAGATTCGCCAGTGGTACTGAAACGCATTCTCGAGCCACTTCTTATTCGGCATCTGGAAATGGATCGCGTAGTCGTTTACCGAGCTGATCGCATCGAAATCATTCTGCTCCCAAACGTACTTAATCTTTCCGATCTTCGGAATGCGGACCATCCGTTCCTCTTCCATCCCTTCGAGCATTCCTTCACCGCCGGCCATTTCGAGGAAAAGCGCGCCCTTCGGTTCTAGGCTCCGGTGCGCAGCGCGGAAATAACTGAGGAGAACTTCACGCTCGTGAAAAATGTAGAAACTGAAGTTACAAGCCGCGATGAGATCGAACTTTTCGTGAGTCGGGATGAGGACATTTTTCTGAACGAGTCTTAAGCGCTCCGCCTGGCTCGGAAGGAGCGTCGGTCGGTGGATCCGTTCGTAATAATCGAGGGGTTCGGGATCGAGATCCATTCCGAGCGCGGTCCGGTTCTTATCCGACTTCACCCATTCCGCACTGATCCGCGAGGTCCCGCAAAAGTCCTCGCGCAGGGACATCGCTTTTTTCCCGGTCATCCAGAGAAGGTAACGGGGAAAGTGGCGGACGTGCCACTCGGGGCACTGCACGGAGGCTTCGTAGAGAATATATTTTAAGTCCGTCGTGGGACGTCCCGCGAGAAGTTCCGAAAGGATCGATTTCGCGGACTTCTTCCCGGCGCTTTTTTTTACCGACGTTGCTTTCGCACGCACTCGAGGCGACTTATTTTTCGGCTTCGCGGCCGGAGCTTTTTTCTTCATGGGTTTGCGGGAGAATCAAAATCAGTTAAATTTTCCGATTTGGATAATCTGCGCCGGATCGATGCCTTCGGCCGCCATGATTCCGACCTTCTGGGCAACCCGCATCCCGAAGGAGCGGAAGGCTTGGGCGCTGGGTGATGCGGGATTCGCGACGGTGATCGGACGACCGTTATCGCCGCCTTCACGAATTGCGGGAACGATCGGGATCTGGGCGAGGAGTTCGGTATTAAACTTATTCGCGAGAATTTTTCCGCCGCCTTCGCCGAAGATAAAGTACTTCTTATCGCTGTCATCCGGTTTGAAGTAGCTCATGTTTTCGACTACCCCGATGATCGGGATGCGAACCTTATCGAACATCGCCCAGGCTTTACGGACGTCCTGCATAGAGACTTCCTGCGGGGTCGAAACGAGGATCGCGCCGGTGATCGGCACGAGCTGCGCGAGTGAGAGCTGAACGTCACCCGTGCCGGGAGGCATGTCGACAATGAGGTAATCGAGGTTACCCCAGTCCACCTGGTGACAGAACTGGGAAACGACCGAGTGGAGCATCGGTCCGCGCCACACGAGGGGCTGCTCGGGATCGACGAGAAAGCCCATCGACATGACTTTCACTCCGTGGGCGACCGGCGGTACGAAAAATTCGCCCTTCGTCGGGTGCTGCATGATTTTCGGTTGTTCGGTTACGCCCATCATCGTCGGGATGTTCGGGCCGTAGACGTCGGTGTCCATGAGACCGACGCGCGCGCCTTCGAGGGCCAGCGACATCGCGAGATTTACGGCGACCGTGCTCTTCCCGACTCCGCCTTTACCGGAGGAGACGGCGATGATGTTCGCAACGCCTTCGATCGCAGCGACGCCGCCTTTTTTCGTTCCGGCGTCCGGGCTATGGCTGACCGCCCGATTTGCGCCGCGAACTTTCGAATCCATTTTAATCGTAACCGAACTCACTCCCGGAACGCGCGTGATGGCATCGCGAACGGAGGCTTCGATCTGCGCCTTCAACGGGTGGGCGGGAGTCGTGAGGACCACACGCAGGGAAACGGCGCCGTCGGATTTCACGTCGAGGTCCTGGATCATTTCGAGAGCCACCAGATCTTGCTTCAGATCGGGCTCTTTCACAGATTTCAGAGCGTTCAAGACGAGGGACGGATCGAGGATCGATGAGTTTTGCGCCATGTCCGAAGGTTTAGCAGACGTGGGGGGGTGAAACAACCTTTGGCCCGAGGGTTAGCGTACGTAGACGACATGCGTTAGGTCGGAGAACGCGTGACCCTGAAAAAACCGGTTCAGGCTCATCCGGCCATCCTGGCCTGATGGGACCCTTAAAAGCCATCCTGGCTCCCAAATTCGCTGAACCGCTTTTTTCAGGGCCCCACATTCCCCGCCCTAAGGTTCAGTGAATCCGACGCGCGTTCTAGAGTAAGGTTTTCCACCCTCCACTTCATAGGCGCGAGAGTTGGAATCGGTAAACGGGGAAAACCCACACACTCGACATCTCTTAAATTTCGACTAGCAGAAAATCGGCGGACGAGATCGGATCGAGCTTTCGTCTCCCACCAACCGCCAGCGTTTCGAATATGGCTAGAAGGACGGCCCCTTTTCTTTGGGGTGTCCCCTAAAAAAAGACCTTCAGCGAATTTGGGAGGCAGGATGCCATTCAAGGGTCCCATCAGGGCAGGATGCCCGGATGAGCCTGAAGGAATTTTTTTAGGGGACACCCCAAAGAAAAGTGTTTCGACCTACCAACTCGACTTCGAAGCGCTCACGGTCCGGGACCAAAACGCCGCCTCACCCTTCTGCGCACAGACGGTTACCGCCGCATCCGGCGCAACCACGGTCCCGTGAAACAGGGTCTCGGAAAATTCGAGCTTATCGGCGTCCGGAAAGTTCCAGTAAACCGCGGGTAGCTCCTTACCCTTTGGGAAAATGACGGCGACCCGTTTAAATGCCGCATTCGTCAGGCGGGGAATATTCGCGACTAACGTCGAACTGGCCGGGACTTCGACACTCAGAATATTCGTTCCCGCAAGCATCCCGAGCGGGACTTCGGCAATGTTTAAGGCCGAGTTTTCGCCGCGAATATGGAGAGTGCAAATCTGAGGTTTCGGATTTGACCCTTTCGGGACTGTTACGCACGTCCGCTCGAGGCTCGTGTTCGCCGGAGCTCCCCCACAGGCGTTTGAAAACTGGGTGATCTTTCTTAGATTCTCCATCATCGAAAAAGGAGTCTTCACGAATCCGCCGAGCGCCGAAGATTTCCGGGTCGAAAAACTTTTCCCGTAGGTCGCTTTCCCATTCGGCACTTTCACCGAACTCACTCCGAGTTCATGCACGGCCTGGAGATCGGCGCGGGCCGCATTCGCATCCAGCGAGTAGCCAACGATCGCTTTAGAAATTTCCACATCGGCACCCGCCACTCGGCGCGAGAGCGAGCCATCCTTAAAGTTCGCCTCTTCCTTCGAATAAATCGCATAACTCGGAAGATCGCCGAGACGTCCGGGCTCACACCCGATCGGGGTTGCGGTCGAAGAGGGAGTCGGCGTCGGGCTCGCGGAAGGATGCGGGCTCGGCGTCGTCGACGGAGTTCCCGTCGGAGTGGAAGTCGGCGGCTCGGTCTGGCCAAGCCGGGTTCCGTTTTCTTTCGAAATTGTTTTAGAGCATCCCGAAAAAACGAGTCCCAGGGAGATTACGCCGTAGATGAGAGTGTTTTTATTTTTCATAATCCCCGTTCGATTCCTTCCGTGGACCCGTTTGAGCAATACCTTACTCGTCTAGTCTAACGAAGGAAATTACCGGAGTATATCGTGCGGGGAGTCGCTAAAACGAGACGAGCCCGCCAAAGAAATGGCAGTCACTCTCCGAATCGCTTTCCGACCCACGTTACTTCAGGTCGTTCAGATCGCGGACGATCGCTTCCGGATCCGTTACGCCGTCGATCGAAAGTTCGACCCGTCGATTCAGCGCGTACGCTTCGAGGTCATCGGCCGGATCAATCGGATGGGACGGACCGAACCCTTCCGCCGTCAGTTTTTTCTTCGGTACGCCGAGCTTCGCGAGTTCCGATTTCACCTTCTCGGCGCGGGCTTTCGAGAGTCGATTATTATATTCGATCTTCCCGCGCTTATCCGCGTGTCCATCGACCCGCATCTTCTGCCAGGAGTCGGGAGATTTTTTTAAGTACTTCGCCACCTTCTCTAGAATCTGTTTCGACGACGGACGAAGTTCCGCACTCGCCGTCTTAAACCGAAGCACGGCTTCGCCGAGATAAACTTTCACGCCCTTTTCGGGAGTGACTTCCGCAAATTTAGGCGCGACGGGACGCTTCGGGGTTTCCACCACCGGAACGGGAGACGGCGCGGGAGCGGGTTCGACCGCGGCCGGAGCCGACTCGCCTCCGAATAGGGGAATTCCGAATTGGATATCGGCCATCATCCACCAAATCCCGCGGCCGGCAATCGTAATGTCGTGAAGGATCTGCGCGCCGAACCGCCAGCGGTGGGCCTCGCCAGGAGTTTCGTAATCTACCCGCACGCCGCCCGCGAGGGCAAACCCGGAATTATCCGTCGCGGTGGATTCATCGAACGCGACGTCGGTTCCGAAAAACCCATTAAAGGCCGCTCCGAGCTGCCAATTCGGATCGAGTCGATACCGCGGGGAAAACTCGAGGAACGCACTTCTCGTTTTTACGTTAATCGTAGCGTCGGGTAGGACACTGAATCGATCGTTTCCCGAAGCTTGGTGCTGTTGATAACCGATACCGAGATCCCCGACCCATTTTTCCCAATACTTCGATCCTAAAACTTTTAGGTGGGCAGCGTATCCACTGCGACTCGACTCGCGAAGTGTCGCGTCCGGCTTTACGGCGGTGTATCCCAGATCCGCTCCGAAATAGAGCCAGAGTCGTTGTTCTACTTCACTGGCGTTCGCTCGGGGAAGACCTACTCCGAGGGTGAGTAGCGCGGGAATCAGGAAAGCGATCCGGGAGTTTTGCATTCTTCTATTTTCGAGGGGGGGCGTGCCGAATGTCAAGAACGGGTGCGATTCACCCGTTCGGCCTACCCACGACCTAAATCGCTAAGCGAGCGACGTCGGCATCCCGTCCCGTGAACACGGCCGCGATTTCTCGTTCCGCGCGGTACCGAATTCCGGCGGTGAGACCCGCCGGCCCCGAGACTGCGCGAGAAAACTCGTTCGAAGCGATTCCGAGCGTCGTCATCACGTCGGGCGAAAACCCGCACGGTGAAATCGACTGGAAACCGTCGAGGGAGTTCGTGAGATTTATCGAAACCCCGTGGTAGGAAACCCACTTACGAACCGCGATCCCGATCGAAGCCACTTTCTTATCCGATTCTTTTAGCCAGATCCCCGTCGATCCCGCCCGGTAATCAGGGGTGAGACCGTAAGATTCGAGCCATCCCCCGATCGTGGTCTCGAGCTTCCGTAGAAATCCGGTCACGTCATGATCGGGTCCGAACCCTTTACCGTCGAGTTTTACGATCGGATAAAGGACGAGCTGCCCCGGCCCGTGCCAGGTTAAATCCCCTCCCCGTTCGATCTCGAAATACTCGGTACCCTTCGGAACACTCCCGAGGGGCATCGAACGGAGTTCTTCCGACTCGCCGACTTTACGTTGGAGTCCTTTTCCACGCGTGATCGTCGGCGGATGCTCGACGAACAGAAACGTATCGGGAACCTCGTCCCGAAAACGCCGCTCGAGCAGATCCTTCTGGTACTCCCACGCGACCGAATACGGTACGAGTGAAGAATTTCGGTGGGTGAGCGAGAAAAATTTCACGTTGCCTGAACTTAAGCGTGGGCCGCGGGGCTAGCGCCTGCGGTCGGCTTTTTCTGAAAGATGTGAATCGCGTGACCCAGCGTCGCTTCCGCGGCTTCCATCAGGGTTTCCGGCAGCGTCGGATGCGCGTGCACGGTGAGCGCGAGATCAGACACCTGAGCCCCCATCTCTATCGCCAGCGTCGCTTCCGCAATTAGATTCGATGCCTCCGCGCCCACAATATGGACTCCGAGGAGCCGCCCCGTCTTCGCGTCGCCGATCATTTTCACAAACCCGTCGGGTTCCGCGACCGAAAGGGCGCGACCGTTCGCGGCGAATGGAAACCGACCGATTTGCGTCGTGAAACCTTTCGCCTTCGCTTCGGTATCGGTAAGTCCGACCGTAGCGATTTCCGGGTCCGTAAAAATTACGGCCGGCATACCGAGCACATCGAATACGGTTTTCTTTCCCGCAATGGCTTCCGCCGCGACGATGCCTTCCTTCGATCCTTTATGGGCGAGAAGCGGCTGACCGGCGATGTCGCCGATCGCGTAAAGGTGAGGAACGTTCGTCCGGCGCGCGGGATCCACGACGATGAATCCTTTCGCGTCGATTTTTACGCCCGTTTTTTCAAGTCCGATGCCGTCCGAATTCGGTGTACGGCCGATGGTTACGAGTACTTTTTCGTAAGTACCCTTCGTCCCATCGGCAAACGTGACTTCCACACCTTTTTTCGTCTGGGTCTGGGACTTCACGCCGACGCCGATTTTTAGCTCTACGCCGCGTCCTTCGAGTTTCTTCTTCACGACGGCCGAGAGTTCCGGATCCACGCCACCGAGGAGGCCCGGTCCGGCTTCGACGACGGTCACCTTCGTGCCGACTTTCGCATAAAAGGTTCCGAGCTCGAGGCCGATGTATCCGCCACCGATGCAGAGGAGGGTTTCGGGGAGCGTCGTCTGTTCAAGCGCGCTAGTGGAATCGAGAATCGACTCGTGATCGATTTCAAACCCCGGGAGTCGGGTCGGACGCGAGCCGACGGCGACGATGCATTGGTTAAACGAAAGCGCGATGGTCTCCGTCTTCGTTTTAATCTCGAGGACTTTCGGCCCGGTGAACTTCGCGTCGCCCGCGATCATCTCGCAGCCGTTTGCCTTCAATAGACCCGCGACCCCGCCCGTGAGTTTCTTCACGACGGTACCTTTCCACTCGATCATCTTCTTCATGTTCAGGCTCGCACCTTTTACGGTGATCCCCATCTCTTCCATGTGCGAAAATTTCTCGTACATCGTTCCGGCGTAAATGAGCGCCTTCGAAGGAATACATCCGCGGTTTAAACAGACTCCCCCAACGACATCCCGGTCGATCACGGTTACTTTTTTCCCGAGTTGGGCGAGTCGGATCGCGGCGACGTATCCGGCCGGACCCGCCCCTAAAACGACAACATCTGCTTGCTTAGCGGTAGCCATAGGAACCTTTCGGGAATCTTAGAGCGTGTCCATCAGGAGTAACGCGGGATTTTCGATGTAGGAGATAAACAGTTTCGTGAATTCGGCACCGATCGCGCCGTCGACGACCCGGTGGTCGAGAGAGAGCGAGAATAAGGTCCAATCCCGAATCACGATTTCCTCTTTACCGTTAATTTTTTTCACGACGGCTTTGCGGTCGATCTTATTAAAACCGAGGATCGCAACTTCCGGATAATTAATCACCGGCGTGGCGAACAGTCCGCCGATCGTTCCCGCGTTCGTAAGCGTGATCGTACCCCCGTGGTTATCGTCGTTCGTGAGTTTCTTCGTCCGTGCTTTATTCGCGAGCGATTCGATATCGGCCGCGAGTTCGAGGATCGTCTTATTCCCGACGTCCTTCACAACTGGAGCCATGAGCCCGTCTTCGGTCTGCACCGAAAGCGCGATGTTATAGTAGTTCTTTTGGATGATGACGCCATTCGCTTCATCGAGTTCCGAGTTCAGAATCGGATACTTTTTAAGGGCCGCGACCATCGCCTTCATGATGAACGGTAGGTAGGTCACCTTCACGCCGTGAGCGGCGCCGATTTCCTTCGCTTTCGCGCGAAGTTCGACGAGATTCGTAGCGTCGCATTCCTCGACGTAGGTAAAGTGTGCCGCCGTATTCTTCGACTGGTGCATTTTTTCGGCGATTTTCTTCCGCAGTCCGCGGAACGGAATGCGGTCTTCGAGGTTTCCGCTCGGCTGGGTCGACTTCCGAGCCGCGTAACCGCTGGTGAACGTCGGAGATCCCGCCGCGACCGCGCCGCCCGCCGATCCACCGCCAATAAACTTTTCGATATCTTCTTTCATCACGCGACCATTCGGGCCCGAGCCCTGAACGCGCGTGATTTCCACACCCGATTCACGGGCGTACTGACGAGCGGCCGGAGCTGCCGTCACCGATCCGCCGAGGGTGAGCATCGCTCCCCCGCTTCCACCGTTCGCGGAACGCGACGGAGGCGCGACCGGCGCGCTGGACGCCGACAGGGCCGGAGCCGACGGGGGCGCCGATTTTGCCGCGGCGGGTGCGGTCTTCGCAGGCGAGGCGGCGGGCGCCGTGGCCGGAGCAGCCTTCGCGGCCGAGCCGCCCGCGCCTTCGTATTTCAGGAGCGTTTGCCCCACGTGCACGGTCGAACCTTCCTTCGCAACGACTTCGGTAACTTTTCCCGCAAAGTGGGAAGGAAGTTCCACCGTCGCTTTATCGGTCATGATTTCGGCTAAGACCTGGTCTTCCTTCACCTGATCGCCCGGTTTCACTAACCAACGGACTAATTCACCTTCGTGTACGCCTTCGCCGAGTTCGGGGAGTTTAAGTTCCATGAGTGTTCTCCTGGTTAATGAAGGGATTATCTAAAGCTAATCCGGATTGAACTGCTAAAAGGTTTTCGGAAACTTTTTCGCGCGCAAGTTTCGCGCGTTCTTTTTCGATCATGCCCTGAATAAAAAATTCGCCGGCCTTATAACTCGAGCGCACCATCGCGCCGCTCGCGACGTAAAGGAATCCGTACGACTCGGCTTCTTTCCCGAGTTCGACGTATTCTTCGGGAGTGTAGAAACTATCGACCGGAAGGTGGTTCATCGATGGACGCAGGTACTGCCCGAGGGTTAAAACATCGACTTCGAATTCACGGAGGTCCGCGAACGCTTCGCTCAGTTCCGACTTCGTTTCGCCGAGACCCAGCATGATCGAGGTTTTCGTCACGAGCGGGACACCCATTTCGCGCGCGATATTCTTCGCCGCGCGGAGCGTGGAAAGGGACTGCAGGTAACCCGCGCGCGGATCGCGGACTCGGTATTGGAGCCGTTTCGTCGTTTCGACGTTGTGGGCGTAAACATCGAGCCCACTTTCGACGATCGTGCGTACGGCGTCGACGTCGCCTTGAAAATCAGGCACCAGCGCTTCGACGATGATCTTCGGATTTAAACGTTTAATTCCGCGGATCGTTTCCGCGAAATGAGCGGCTCCCCCGTCCCGCATATCGTCGCGATCGACCGAGGTGAGCACGACGTACTTCAGGCCGAGGGTCGCCACGCTTTCGGCAACGTGGGCGGGTTCGAGTGGATCGAGGGGCGGCGGTCGACGGGCGGTTTTGATCGCACAGAAACGGCACGCGCGGGTGCACGTATCTCCGCCGATCATGAAAGTCGCGGTCCCCCCCGCCCAACATTCGGCGACGTTCGGGCAATGGGCTTCCTCGCAAACGGTGTGTAAATTCCGCTCACGAAGCATGCCCTTAATTTTCGTGTAGCTCTCTCCCGACGGCGGACGAATTTTCAGCCAATCCGGTTTGCGCTTCGCCAGAATTTCGCGGGCCTTCGCGGGATTAATCGGGCGAGCCTCATCTTCGGGAGCGACGTCATAGGTGGAAAGAACCGGGAGTTCTTTGAAAATCGACATGAGCCTAACTTGTATGACACCGGGGTGCCCGGTTCAATCATTTAAGGACCGTTCCCGGACTCGGCGGCGACTCGTGACTCGGGCTGTCTGACGGTCGCCCGTAACGCCATAAGTCACGCAGGGGTGCGACGAATGCACCGACTCTCCGCGAGCCCCGACCAAAAGGACCGCTGCCCTTTCGACCGCTGGAAGCCCGAGATCGGATTCCCTCGTTCCGCACCCGCAACCACTCGAGGGATACGCCCCGCTAGAATACGCAAAAATCGGGCTAAATTCTCCCGGCTCTCCGTTTCGAGTTCGATCCGGAGGATGCTGGCGGATTCGAGACGAACTTTAGCGAGCCGAATCGAACTCCGATCGGCTTCCCGGATGAGCAGTCTTCGAATTCGAGTTCGATTTTCTGGGCGAAGAAAGGACCAAGTCGCCCGACCGAGATTCGTTCGCATCACGACTTCCATTCTCGCATCGGGGCGAAACGGCCGCGCTCGTTTTCGTTTCCCGACCGTCTGCGGGCCGAACCATTCAAAAAGATCGGCGAATGGATCGGCGGGACATTCTGGGGGGCTCGTCTCCCTTCCCTGGGAGCTCGGCGCGATTCGCACTCCTGGGAGAGAGTTCGACATTCGCGAGCGGAAATCCTTTTCCACACGAGCAATCACAGACTTCGCATCGTAACTTTTACTTCTTTTCACAGAGTATGCATAAAAAAAGCTTGGGGCAATGTCAATTTTCAAAATAAAAACGGAAGGCTAGTCATCATGATCGGCCTTCCGCGATTTGAGAGAGAGGAGTTTATGAGTTGCCTACGGGGAGGAATCCGATTCGCAACTCTGAATCGGATTCGGTAAAACTGGATTGCGTTCTTTCGCGCTACGGCTGCGGGAACCACTCCACTCTCTCGAACTATTTAGTTTTCAATCGAGGCGACTTTCCGTCGTCGCGCTCGGATACTACTAGAGCAAGCGCGATGCCGAAAAGAGCCGGGGGTGTGTCGAAAAAAACCCAGGCATTCTGAGGGGGGAATCTTTCGGGAAACGACCGGAGTGTCGAAAAAGTAGACACCCGCCTAGCGGAGAAAGACGGTCGCGGCGTAAAGCCCGTGGGCGTGCTCGGCCGCCGCGGCCCCGGATAGCTGCGCGCTGCCGCCGCGAACTATCCCTAGCAATCCCGGAGGACTTCAGTGAAAATCGAATAAAATGAGGGGTTTAAAGAAAAGAGCGCCGAAGACGGCAAACGAAAAGGGCCAGGTTTCGATCTTTATCGGATCGATGCTCCTCACCTTCTTTCTCTTCCTCGCGTTCGTCATAAACACCGGCATGATCGTAAACGCGAAGATTAACCTTCAGAACGCGGCCGATCTCGCGGCCTATGCGGGAGCGGCGGTCCAGGCTCGGCAACTCAATGATATCGGCTACCTGAATTATGAAATGCGCCGAGTTTTTAAGAAGTTCCTCTTTCGCTATTACGTCGTCGGAAATTCGACCCAACCCACCTTCCCGAAAGGGAACGGAGGTCCGACGAGTGGCGCCGCCCGATTCGGAGTGACCGAGTTCGTCCCCGGCGGATCAAACTCGATTAAGGATCTCGGCGTACCGAGCACCTGTGTAACGTTCCTCCCGAACGATAATTTTTGCGCCATTCGAAATCTTCCCCCGATTCCGCGCCCCGCGGGCGGCGCGATTAACAGTCTCGACGCGATCATGGGCGCACTCGATCAGCAACTCACGACGCTCGAAGGAATTCGTAAGGAAGGATGCGTCGGCATTGGGCAGATGAACCAGATGCTGATGCTCTACTGGCTCTGGAATACCGATCCGAATCTGGATGCGGTCGTCGCCGCCCTTTCGGGTGCCGGGAATACGACCACTTATGCCGAACGCCTGAAAGTTCTGCGCTCGCTTTCCGCCGGTCTCGGGCTGATTCCCCGCGAGATTTTTCTTCGGAAACGAATCGATAGCTTAAATCGCTACGTGAATTTTGCGCCCCAGAAAAAAGTCGACGTCCGTAAGGTGAACGCCCTGAAAGCAGGATCTGACTGGGCCATGCATGAGCGCACGATCCAAGCCTACCTCTCGGCGTACCATACCCTCGGCGAGGGAACGTTTTCGGAACCCGCATCGATCACGATGGATGAAATCCTACCGGAAGGGAGCGGCGGAGCCGATCTCCTAAAATTAAACGACGTGAACGTCGAATTCGACGCGTTCGCCACCGATTTCGCGATTGATAATAAAGACCCTTGCCAGCCTTTCACCGTCGATAAACCGGCTTCCGCCGATCGAAATGCTGGATGCGTTCAGTGCCTCGTCTCCTATCCGCAGTCGGAAAAGTTAACCGGTTTTAAACCCGTCGTCGGAGTCGCGAAAGATCCGAAAATAATGACCTATTACGCGATTCGCCTCCAGGCGAAAGCGAAGCTTCTCTTTAATCCTTACGCCGAAGATTTAACCCTCTCGGCCTACGCCGCCGCCCAGCCGTTCGGCTCCCGAATCGGACCTTCGCTCACGGAAGCATTTTTTAATTCTCCCGGTGCGCCGAGTGGCGCCGTGAATAGTCGCTGCACGAACACGACCTGTTTCGGGTCGGTTCCGAACATTCCGGTGAAGGAAACCGATGCCGCGTCTCCGACTCTCGACTCGGGATGGGGACAGAACGACGTTCTCTTTAACTTTTATTCGGCCGGATTCGGAATCGTACCCGGAAACGGAGCCGTCCAGCAGTCGATCGGTACGACGGAACTTCTGAAAGCCTACCACGTGGCCATGGCGCCGAATCCTTGGGAGAAGGGCCGCTACCTGATTCCTGCCGACGCGAACGACGATCCGTTTGTTTCGAATTATAATTCCGCAGGAGTGCACGCAATCTGGGCGCCACTTTTCACTGGAAATTCGGGAGCGGCGAATGCCAACCCCGCCGACGAAATCATCGGATACATTAATAAAATGGCGCAGAGTTATACGACACTCACCAACGCCGGCCAAAGCATCTTTAGCCCCGCCGCCCAGGGCGCGCTCATTTCCCAGATCAACGCCTACGTAAATAACTTCTTGAAACAGGGTAAGGGCGAAGACGGAGAAGGCATTAACGTCGTCCGCATATTTGACCCAATCAGCACCCGAGTCGACCTGGTGGGCCGAAGGGATCCGATCGCGCCAGCCATTCCCGACACCATCATCATGCGCGACGCAAAGCGCCTTAAAACGGGTTGGAACGACGTCCTCTTCTCCGACTACAAATCGAAGGGTAGGGCCGGATATAGCGTTAAATTCGTCCCTTTAAATTTATTGCGTAATGCGTCAGGCGTCACGACCAACGGATCCGATTCGTTCGCGAACCGCCTTCCCACTGCCGACGGGGTCGGGAATGATATTCCCGAGATGAAACACTGATTGCCAATTGCTTTCGAACTTCGCTAAATTCTCTTAGATTTCAACCCATCCCTAAAACCCTAAAGGAACTCGAGTCATGGCCAAAAAAGCGAAGAAAAAAGTGGCGAAGAAAGCCGCAAAAAAACCGGCTAAAAAAGTAGCGAAGAAAGCCGCGAAAAAAACCGCGCCGAAGAAGGCTGCGAAAAAAGCGGC
>JANXTV010000268.1 GCA_025352185.1 Oligoflexia bacterium | reverse complement strand
CGGGTACCCGAGCTTCATTTCTTTAGCTTCGACCCCGAGAACCAGGCGGGTTTACTTCGCGCGTTTCCGACCTCGGTCATTCGTCTGGGCTCGGATCCCCGCTGGGACCGGGTCTTTAAACGAAGCGAAACGACGCACCCTCGGGTCGACGAGCTCGCGAAGGAATTCGCAGATCTCCCGCGCCCCTGGATCGTTGTCGGAAGCGCCTGGAATACGGACGTCCTTGAACAAGCGGGCGAATACTCGACGGCCCCGTCGAAGGGTTTTTCGGGTACCCTCTGGGTCGTCCCGCATAAAACTTCACCGCGGTCGATTTCCGAAATTGAAATTTTACTGCGCGAACGGGGATGGACGCCGATCCGGACGAACCGAGAGGAACGCATTCGTCCCGCGGGTCGCATCGCCGTACTCGTCGACGAAATCGGATTTCTCGCCGAACTCTATTCTCAAATGGACCTCGCTTGGGTGGGTGGCGGCTTCGGTTCCTCCATTCACAGTACGATCGAACCCGCGATTTACGGGCTACCCCTCGTCGGAGGGCCGAACGGTAGACAGAAGTTCGATGAAATATCGATCCTCGAAAAACAGGGTCAGCTAATAATTATGGAGAGGCGGGGAGGCGGACACTCCCTTTCTTCGCTCTTCGAGTTTTTCAAAGGGCAAGTTTCACCCGCAGTTCGGCAGAGCTGGCGCGAACAAAACGGGGAGCACCGGGGAGCGTCGCAGCGCATCTGGATTGACCTCATGACCTGCGTAAAAAAGGACTGAAATCATTTACAGCGGTTCGAAAAGGCGAGACGCTTTAGCCACCGTAGTGCGGGCATCGCGCTCGAACTTCGGTCCCTTAAAACGGGTTTATTAGTCCTGGTCTCTGACGACTAGCCCTGGCATCTGACGACTCGTCCTGTTTTTTTAGGACCCAAATTTTTTACGACCGCGAATTTTCCCAAGGTGACTCTATGACAAACACGGATCATTCCCAGACTTCGACCGCGGATAAAAAAACGGACCCGCGGATTGAAGCCGTGGGGGAAGTGATGATCCGCCTCCGCATGGGTGGCCACGACGGTCATTATGCCGGTGGACTGGTAGATGGCGCGCGGATGCTCGGACTCTTCGGAGATGTCGCCACCGAACTTCTGATCCGGCTCGACGGTGACGAAGGACTTTTCCGGGCTTACGAAAAGGTCGAGTTTCTGGCACCGGTATACGTCGGAGATTATATCGAAGCGATTGGGCGTATTTTACAAATCGGAAAATCTTCTCGGAAAATTGAATTCGTCGCGCAAAAAGTGGTCACGCCCCTTCCAGTCGAAAAAGGAGGCCGGGCGGTCTCCTCGGCTGATTTTCTAAAGGACCCGGTCGTCGTATGTCGCGCGGTCGGAACCTGCGTCACTCCCGTCGACCTTCAGCGCGAAGTGCTCGCCCCATAATGGAATCCCAAGGGAAATACGACTTCGCGATTTTTGGTGAAGGAATGGCGGCCTGGGTGGCGGCCCTCTTACTCGCCCGGCAAGGCGAGCGAGTCCTCATCATGCCCGAAAAAAGGGATCGCCGTGAATTCTCAGGACGCATTCTCTTCGGGCTCGAATCCGGCGGCATTCTCCTTCGAATGCTCGAGCGCTGGGGTATTCCGAATTCAGTGCTCGCGAAGCACTCGCTCGCGCGAATGGAGTGCTTAACTCCCGACTCGAGCCTTTGGATCCAAGGATCCTTAACCGACCAGTCACTCGGTTCGCCCGGGTTTGAGCTCGGCGGACCCCTCTACGAATCCCTCCTCGGAGTAGTACGCGGGCTTGAATCTGCATCCGAATGGAAAGGGGAGTTCGAGAGAGACTGGGTTGAGCGAATACGCCGGACCACCGACACGCGGCTCTCGCGCGTTCCCTTTCTTCCCGATACGGCTCGTTCGTGGAAAAAGGTTTTACGGCGAACGCTCTCCGGAAAAGTAAAAGGGATTAAGATTCCGAATCAATCCTCGGCCACCGACTCGACCGGCCGACTCCTCCGTGGACTCGGACACCTCCTTTATCGCGAAGAATCCTGGATGAGTGGATCGCCAAGCGCGCTCCAGGTCTCCGCAGATTTATTCGCACTTCGAAACGCTTACTTTTCGGACGAAGTGTTCCAATCGCTTAAGGGTGAGTTTCGAAAAATTTTAACGTCCGTGGGCGTCGACTTCCTGCCCGACACTATCTATCCTGAATTCAAGCGGGACTCCGCAGGGAGCTGGGAAGGCTTCTACGAGGCCGAAAAGAAAGGGCTCTCGCTCTTTAGATTCGACCACCTGATCCTTTCTCGCCAGCTCGGCCCGAACTCCCTCGAGCGATTCGAAGGGGATTCAAAGCAGGTGCTCAGCCCCGATTTCCAGACGAAAGAGTACGATCGTTACGAGCTCGAAGTGAAATTTAAGGAAAATCCCTTTCCCTTTTCGGAGCCCGCCGAGCTAGTTTCCCGGTCGCCTTCGGGAGGGTGGGTTCGACTCTCGATTTACCAAACTCCCGAGACGAGTGTCCGGGTGGGCGCGTGGATTCCGGTCGATGCGGTCGCGTCGAAGGGGGATGCGAAAGTGATGGCCGAGCGCCGCCTCCTCCGCGAAATTCGCGAGAGTCTGCCGGGCCTCGCTATCGACTCCGAGCACGCCGTTGTAACGACCGAAGTGCACCGTGAGAAAAGATTTCGACCCGGGATTGGGGTAAGGGGATCGGGTTCGCGCATCTGGCACGCGCACGACCAGAGTTATCCGCGCATGGGAGAGTTTGGGCCCATTATTGCGGCGATCGAGATTGCCCGAATTCGGGCGCGTAAGAAAAAGAAGGTCCTTCCGATTTAGGAAAGTTCCTTCGCAGCCAAGGAGTTCCGTTGAAGATCGTGCTTTTCCATCCCGTGCATTTACCTCCCGCCGATTACGGCGGAGTCGAGCGCGTGGTGCTTTGGCTCGCGGAAGGGTTGCGAGATCTAGGGCATTCCGTGTGGATCGCGGCGCGAGAGGGCTCCCGGTTACCCGCGGGGGTGAATCTAATCTCGATTCCGAAGGAAGAGCATAGCGCGGAGAGTTTACTCGCGCGACTCCCGCCCGGGACCGATATCGTCCATTTCCAAGCGCCGCCCGAGGAGGGATTTCTCCGGCGCGCGGCGGTCCCGTCGGTCACCACGATCCACGGAAACGGAAAGCCGGGCGAAGTCTTCCCGAAAAATACCGTATTCCTCTCGCGGGACCACGCCTCCCGCCACGGACGGAGTGCTTACGTCCATAACGGCGTAAATCCGGGAGAGTTTCACCTTTCGGCGGCGAAACGAAAGAACTCACCCCTTTTCCTATCGAAGACGAGCTGGAGAGTAAAAAACTTAGCGGGCGCTCTACGAATCGCCGACCACGCGAAGCAACGGCTCACCGTCGCCGGGGGGCATCGACCGATCGGGCTCCACCTGCGTACTTTTTTTTCAAAACATACGTGGGCCGGCCCGGTCGCGGGGGAAAAAAAGTCGCGGCTCCTTGCGGATGCTTCCGCCCTTCTTTTTCCGGTGATTTGGCCGGAGCCCTTCGGACTCGTCATGGTCGAGGCTCTCCTTTCGGGAACGCCCGTCGTCGGGAGTCGCCTCGGAAGTATCCCCGAAGTATTAGGAGACTTTGGTGGGGCGGTTCTCGATCCGACGGCGCCGCTCGAGGCGTGGGCCGAGGCGCTTCGGGAAGTCCAAAAGCTAGAGCCCGAGCGGCTCCGCGAAACCGCAATAAAACGATATTCTAACCTCCGGATGGCCGCCGATTATGTACGGATTTACGGAAGAGTGCAGCAGGGAGAGGACCTCGTATGATTCTCAGATATTCACGGCCAGAGATGGCAAACTTATTTTCCGATGAAGCCCGATTTTCGCGTTGGCTCACGGTAGAGCTCGCGGTCGCGCGAATCCAGGTGCGAGAAAAGATCATTCCGCGGAGCGCGGGAACCGAAATGATCGCGGCGGGAGAGAAACTCGCGAAGACGGTCTTCCGTGGCGCGGCGGCGGAACGATCGGTCGCCGAAATTTCGAAACTGGAAGAAGACCTCCGGCACGACGTGCTCGCTTTCACGACCTTCGTCGCCGAAAAAATCGGTCCGTCCGGACGGTACTTTCATTTCGGTCTTACTTCGACCGATGTGGTGGATACCGCAATGGCGCTTGGCTTACTCGATGCGGGAGTGCTCCTCTCGAAAACCCTCGCGCGGGTCGTGGCGGACTTAAAGCGACTCGCGGTCGCGCACCGCAGTCTCGTCTCGATCGGGCGTACGCACGGAATGCATGCGGAGCCGTCGGTCTTCGGATTAAAGTTCCTCGGCTTTTACGAGGAAATGCGGCGGAACGAAGATCGTCTGCGTGCCGCGCTCGAGCGAAATCGTTTCGGTAAGCTCAGTGGAGCCGTCGGAGCAAACGTTCACTTCGCACCCGAGACCGAGGTAAAAGTCTTAAAGTCGCTCGGACTTCGGCGCGAACCGGTGAGTACGCAAACGCTCCCCCGCGATCGACTCGCGGAACTCTTTACGGTGATCGGAATTATTGGCGCTTCGATCGAGCGTATCGTGACCGAGATTCGGCACCTTTCGCGCTCGGAAGTCTCCGAGGTTCGCGAAGGATTTTCGAAACTCCAAAAAGGCTCGAGCGCTATGCCGCATAAGCGAAACCCGGTCGCGAGCGAAAATCTCACGGGGTGTGCACGGCTCCTGCGGTCTTACGTGGTCCCCGCGCTCGAGGATGTCGCGCTCTGGCACGAGCGAGATATCAGTCATAGTTCGGTCGAGCGGGTGATTATTCCAGACGCGTTTATCCTCGCGGACTATTCACTCGATCGACTATCGAAAGTCCTTTCGGGTCTCGTCGTAAATAAGGACCGGATCCTCGAAAATCTCCGGGCATCGGGTGGGGTTCCTCTATCCGGACACGTTCTCCTTGCTCTCGTGAAAGCGGGAGCCGTACGGGAAGAGGCCTACCGGTGGGTCCAGCGCGCGAGTCACCTCGCGCTCGATGGGAAGGGAAAGTTTATCGATCTCCTCCTCGCGGACGCGGAGATTTCTCGTTTCTTGCCTCGCTCCGAAATTAAGGAGATCCTTTCCGAGAAGCGGATCGTCACGGCGGCGGCCCGAATTTACCGGGACGTACTCGGCTAAATAATCGAAAGGGGCGAATGGAAAGCAGACCGCGAAGGGAACTCATTCGATTCATTCGTGAGGAGCGGGCTCAGGCCACGCTCGAGTACATCCTCATTGTTTCGGTCCTGGTTGCGATCGCGGTGCTCGTCGTCCGCGACTTAATTCGTCCACTTCTCCAGAAGCTCACCGACGGCATCAACGACGCCATCACCAATAAGATGTTCAAGAGCGGCGACCCAATGCATCATTCCCCGTTTAAAAAATAACGCGTCCCCAACTCCCCCTAAAAACGAGCTCGAAGTAACCCCCTGAAATCGCAGGCTTTTAAATTGAAGTTCGGCGCGTCAAGTCTATGATTTTAAAGATCTAAAAAAGATCTTGCCAAAGCGCATCAAACTCCATAAAAGGGCTAAGTTCGAAACGATATTTTCTGGGGGCCTCTCTCTTTCTGCTTAACCTCCGGCAGTGTCGCTTCCAGGGTAAAATTCCGTTTGTCACATGCGAAATCTATTCGGGCGGGGGCTCGAGGGTTTCGGTTTTTAGGGGGTAATAGTTATGTTTAAGGGAAAGATCCGTATCATTGCGGTCGGCTTTTTAGCTACCGCGGTCGTGGGATCGGCGTTCGCAGACATGGTCTACGACGACGAGAAAACGATGAGTGCCGCTCCGACTTCGGTCGAAGTGAAGAACGTGATTAACACCGGCAGTGCGGCTCCGATCGCGGAGACTCCGCCCGTCGTCGTGCAATCCGAAAAAATTCAAAAGGTTTCCGAGAAGAATCGCGAAAAACGCGGCTTCCAGGAGTCGATGAACAACGAACTCGTGATTCAGAAGCTTGAAGAAAAGCGCCTGAAACAAGAAGAGAAGCTCACCGCCGAAATCAATAAACGATTCACCATCGAAGAAGAAGCGGCCGGAACGGCTGCTCCGGTCATGAAGGAACAAGCGGTCGTTAAGCCGATCGCCGACGCTCCCGGATCGGCATCCGCTTCGTACGGAATGACGGCCGCCCCTCAGGCGGAAGTCGCCGCGGCGAAACCGATCGTCCAAGACTCGGTTACCGTAAATCAATCGTCGACCAACATGTCGGTGGCACCCCTCGCGGGAAAGCCCGAAGGTGAGAAAGCAGTAAAGAGCGGCATTTCGATTACTCCGAAAGCCGGGCTTTCCACCATTTCGAATAGCTCATACGACATCACCTCGAAGTTCGCACTCGGCGTGGGCCTCGGTTTTG
>JANXTV010000353.1 GCA_025352185.1 Oligoflexia bacterium | reverse complement strand
ACCGCGGCGTACGCCCCGCAAGTTCTTCCTTCGTAAACGTGGCGGCGGTGACGGCTTGGGCCACGACGTCCTCGAGCTTAAAGGGCTTCTCGAAAAAATCGTAAACGCCCATGCGCCAAGCTTCACGGAAAATTTCGGAGGTCGCGTTTCCACTGATCCAGATCACCGGAATCATAAAGTTCAAATCGTTCAAAAATTTTAAAAGCTCGAGTCCGTTTAGATTCGGCATTCGGTAATCGGAGACAATTACGGCTGGGGGAGATTTACGGATTAACTCGAGCGCCGACAGTCCGTCGCTTGCGACCTCACATTTAAACCCAAGACCACCGAGGGCCTCGACGAATAGCTCCGCGATTAGGGGTTCATCATCAACGATTAAAATGCGAACCGGACTCGTACTCAAATTCACCATTAATTCGGCCCCCTCATATTCTTTTCGGAGCACGCGAGAAGAAGCTTTATATACGCGTAAAAATTAAGGAATTCTGACTTTTGAATGTGCGGGAAGTCTTTACTTACGAAGCGAAACTCGGGAATACGGGAGCTGGACGCCGCTTGCGAGCATTTCGTAAAGAGTGTAGCCACTAAGGATATGAAATTTAAACCCGGAATCGTTTTTGGATCTGCACTCCAGGACCTTTATCAGCACGCGAAAGAGTCGAAGTTCGCCCTCCCGGCAGTGAACGCGACCGGCACGAACTCCGTAAACGGAATTCTCGAGGCCGCGAAGGCGGTGAATTCCCCCGTGATCATCCAATTCTCAAACGGCGGGGGCCAATTCTACGCCGGAAAATCTTTGAAACTCGAAAACGATAAGGCCTCTGCGCTCGGCGCGATCTCGGCGGCGAACCATATCCACCTCCTCGCCGAGCACTACGGCGTTCCGGTCGTCATCCACACCGATCACGCCGCGAAAAAACTCCTTCCCTGGATCGATCACATGGTCGAGGCCGGCGAAGCCTACTCGAAACTGAATAAGCGTCCCCTCTTTTCTTCCCACATGCTGGATCTCTCGGAAGAATCGCTCGAAGAGAACATCGAAATCAGCGCAAAATATTTTAAGCGCATGAACGCAATGCAGACCGGAATCGAGATCGAACTCGGGGTCACCGGCGGCGAAGAAGACGGTGTCGATAACTCCCACATCGATAACTCAAAACTCTACACCCAGCCCGAAGACGTGGCTTACGCCTATACCCACTTAAAGGAAGTCGGTTCGAACTTCACGGTCGCCGCCTCCTTCGGAAACGTTCACGGAGTTTATAAACCCGGTAACGTAAAGCTCATGCCGATTATTCTAAAGAATTCGAACGATTTCGTCGCAAAGAAATTCGGCACCGGCGCTAAGCCCGTCTCGTTCGTATTTCACGGCGGATCGGGATCTCTACAATCCGAAATTCGCGAGGCGATCGACTACGGCGTGATTAAAATGAATATCGATACGGATATGCAGTGGGCATTCTGGGAAGGTATTAAAAACTTCTACGAAGAAAAGAAAGCTTACCTTCAGGGCCAGCTCGGAAATCCCGAAGGCGCGGATTCACCCAATAAAAAATACTACGATCCTCGGGTCTGGTTACGAAAAGGCGAAGAGACCTTCGTGAAGCGTCTGAAACACGCGTTCGAGGATCTAAACTGCATTAACCGAAACGCCTAAAAAAGTTACTCCTGGCTCTTATACGGATGAACTCGGAACCGACGATGACGCGGCGGTAACGGGGAAGATCCGGGCGCGGGAGAGGGCTCGATTTGGCCATCGGTCGGTAGAGCGTAACCGTTATTCAGTCGAGTTCCTTTATAATAGACGCCGTACCCAATATTCGCGAGATCCCAGAGGTCGATTTTTCCCTCGATCGTTTTCCGGTAAAATCCCGAATAAGATTTCGAGTCGAGCGCAAATTTTGCGGTCGGCGACTCCGCGAGGGCGGTGCTCGATTCCTTCACCGAATTAAAATAAACACTCGCTTTCGGGCTCACGACAAACTTCCCGAGTTCTTCCGGCAGGACGATCATTTCCTTCCCGCCTTTTAGATATTTAATTTTTGTGATGGCGCCGTCGGCCGCGGTCCCGATGATTTTAGCGTATACCATTTTCCCGTCGGTGCCCTTAGTGGAGATGTAACGAAGTTTTTCCTCGACGGGAAAAAACATCTCATTAGGATTTTTATTCGGGAAGAGTTTCATTAGTTTTTCGAACGCCTTCATAACGACCGGCATCGCGAGAAACGACGTGATATCGATCACGTTCCACATAATCCGGGAACTCACCTTTTTCTGCTGCAGTCGAACTTCGGCTAAGTCAGCCTGGATCTTCGGATTTGAATAGCGATCCACCGCCGGATCCGCCCCGCGTAGAGTTTTTGCGTCGTCCGCGAGTTCCCGCTGGTGGGAAACGTTATTCGCTAAATTCATCGTCGTGATCATCGTCCCTACCCCGGAAATCGCGGTGAACGTACCCGCGGCGACGACATAACCCGGAATCAGGATTCCTCCCGAAATAAAACCGATGGTGACTCCGGCGATGAGGATCCCCCCCCACATCAGAGATTTTTCGAGTAAACTCTGCTTATACGAGTCCGCCATCTGTTTAATGGCGTCGCAGTTTGCGTGGATGAGCTCGGGATGTTCGTAAAGCGTCTCGATCACCGCGTGCGGTGAAGTCCGGATCAATATATTCGTCGATTTATTTAAATAGTAAGTGTCCTTCTGATGATTAAACCCGTTAATGATCCCGCCCTTATTTTTGATGAAATCCGAGTAGTCCTTGGTTCCCGTCACCGTTTCCTGAATCGCCGCCCGAATGAGCTCTTTCCGCGCGGCGGAACTCCGGTTTTCTTTCTTCATGGCAGCCGAAATGCTCAGCGCATCCGTTTGGAACAGGAAAGCTGATTCGTGCCCTAGATTCGCGTCGATGGCGCTCCGAGTGCGGAAGAACTGATTTTTTTCAACGATATCTAGCTTAGGGAGTCCCTGCTTAATTCCATCGTAGGAAATACCGTTCCGGAAGTCCTGGTCGAACTTCTCGCGGTCATATTTATCCTTCGCCATACGGACTTCGGCGGATTTTCTCTGATACTGAATATCCTCATCGTCCATGGAATCGAAAAGTGGCTTTAAATCCTCATAGATTTGGTCGACATTCTTCGGGCCGCCGTACCGTTCCTTAACATTCGCCATTTCCTTTTCTGCGAATCGAATGAGCTCACTCTCGGTGTCGGCGTAGCTTTGCCGTCCGCACCCGATTAACGGGGGCTGGTACGCTCCCGTCTCGGGGTTATAACAGGCGAAGAAAAGCGCGTGCACGTAATCGGCCGCCGTCTTTGGTTTTACGCCCCCGATATCAAAGTGCTCTTTAAAATATATAAAATTTCGAAGGACGTTTTTTTGGGTTTCCAGGACGGTACCCGAAAGTAAATCCGCGGCATCGTTATTGAGTTCGTTATAGTCGTCATGTTTAGGATTATCGAAACCAAAATCCTGGTTCACTTTTCCCATCACTTCCGCGACGGAAAGAAAATTCTTGTTCGTGTTCGGATTAAAGAACGAACTCGATACGAATGGTTTCCCCAGTTTATCGACAAATTCCTTTTTTTCATCGGTGACGGCGTTGCATACGATACAGTCCTTACGGTTCTGAATCGTGCGTAAAGTAAATCGCGCACTCAGATCCTCGGCCGCGGCCTTCGCGTGCATTTCCTTACCCGCGCATTCAGTGATGCGCTGCTCGAAGGCCGATGCCTGGACCATATCTTTCCGCATTTCCTTGAAGCGATTCCCAAGTTTTCCGGTGATTTGCTTCTCTCCCTCGGGATTCGCGGCGAAATCGTTCATATCCTTCAGTACCCAGAGAACATTTTTCAGATCCGGGTCCCGCTGAATGGTATCCACCCACTCGTGCATTTTCGCCGAAAGGAGGGGAGCATTCCCATCGCCCGCCGCAAAGGCAGCCGGACCCATCCCGATTTCAATCGAGAGGAGGAGAATTAGGAGATGCGTTAGGTATAACCTCACGGATACTGTTCGGTTTTTTCAAACGCGACCATAAATTTACGAGCGTTTCCCGCTCTGTGCATCGAGATTTTTCGAGGGAACTCCCGACAGCAGTTTGACGGCTTTACGCAGCGACGCGGCTAGAAGAATTACGCCGCCGAGGCAGGCGAATACGGATGGCGGTCCCCCGCCCGGGAGTGGTCGAAATCTCGATCTTCCCGGAAACTTTTTCGATCTGGGTGCGCACGATATCCATGCCGATTCCGCGTCCCGAAATTTCCGTTACCTCGTCTTTCGTCGAAAATCCGGGGCGAAAAATGAGGTGAATGATCTCACTATCCGTCAGGACCTCGTCTGCCTGAATAATCCCGCGCTCGGTGGCGGCTCTCCGGATTTCCACGGGATTCATTCCCCCACCGTTATCGACGATGTCGATCAGGACCTGATCTTCTCCGACCGAAACCGATAGGACGATCGTCCCGGCGGCCGTTTTCTTCGC
>JANXTV010000241.1 GCA_025352185.1 Oligoflexia bacterium | reverse complement strand
GATCTCTTCCCGACTTTTTCTCCGATGTAGAGCATCGGAGCTTCGTCGCGCTCCCCTTCACCGATGACGACGCGGCCATCAAACTCGATCGAGTTCATCGCGGCTCGCATCGCTTCGACCGCGGCGTGGTCGGCTGCCTTTTCATCACCCCGCCCCATGAGGCGAGCAGAGGCCAGGGCGGCCGCTTCGGTGACCCGTACGAACTCGAGCGCGTAGTTACGATTCATACTGAGTTTAGAACAAGTGGGAGCTATTTTTTCAAGCCAGAACCGAGGGTTAGACGCGGCCGTTCACGTATGCCTTACCAGGCGATAGACCCAGACGCCCGGACGGTACTCGACGCGGTCGAGTTCCCGAAAGCCCGTCTTCGCATAAAACGCGAGTGGGCCCTCACCGCAGTAAAGATGAATTCCACTTACGCCGATCGCCGCGAGGTCTTCCGCGTAGCGCTCGACGAGGAGCCGACCCGTTCCTGATCCACGGGCGCTGGCATCGAGGTTCATGTGGAGGTGCGCGGGAAATTTTTCGAGCACCTCGCGCGTCGCGGTCGAATTAAAATGCCGTTCCGGCCAGTCGTCCGAGAAAAATCGTTCGGCCCACCGTTTCGTATCGCTCGTGGGAGCGTAGTGGCCGAGCTGAATTTTTAAATAGAGTGGCCACTCAAAAAGCGCACGTTTCTCGCGGTTAAACGCGCGCGTGTCCGGGCAGCCGGTTAAATATCCAAGCCGTCCAGCGACCGGATCGGTCGCCTCCGTCGTGCATCCAGCGGTAGAATCTGGCGATTCTTCCGCCTCCGTCGCGAGCCGTCCAGTAAATCCATCTGGCGATGGAATTACCTCCGCCAGATAGCTCCACTCCGGCCGTAGTTTCTCATAGGGTCCGATCCACCAGTCCCCGAAAAAGGGCCAGCGCTCGGGCGAAATCGGAGTCGAGCCCGGTCCCGCGGTACGGCAGCAGACGTCGCGCAGGAACTGCCAGTCGGCGCGCTCCCCCGGTCGACTAATGCGGATCTTTGAAGACACAGGAATCGGACATCGGCTGCTTCAGCAGCGTGACCGTGAGCGCTTGCATGTGGGTGATTTTCGCGGCGTCGAGAAGCTTATTATACGACTTCTTACCGATGAAAATATCGATGCGGTCTTTCAGGATCGCGCTCCCCGTATCTTCCGCGCGCCAGATTCCGTCGTGCTTCGTTCCGTCGGGAAGTTTCATCCCGATCGTTTCCTTAATCCGGACTACGGCCCCGGACGGAATTTGCGAGGGGTCGGCGGCGATTGTGCGGAAGGGTTTTAAGGCGCACGCCCCCGTTCCGCGACCCCAGGCGAGGGTCGTGATGTGGTAACGACTTTTTCCGTCGACGACGCCAGCCCAGTTCACGACGCGTTTATCGTTTAACTGCCCGCTCCCTTCGATCAGCAGGTCTTTATAGTATTTCTTCGTTACCTTCGCGATCAGCTTTCCGTCGAGGGAGAGAATCGATTCCGTCTTCTCGTCCTTCGGATAATCCGATTCGAAAATCATGTAGTAGTACGTGTTGCGAAACTTCCCGAGGGGTTCGGGATCTTTCCCCGCTCCGAATTCGGAAGCGGCTCGGCCGCTTGTCGCGCTGCATAGCAGGGCGATTAAAGCACCGGAGGTGAACGCGGCCATCCTTAACCGAGCAGAACCAGAGTCAATCCATGACATCATTATAATTATGGTAAGGGTTTTCCTCGCGACCGCAACCCCCCCTCCTTCTTTCTACACCGTCAATATTCATGGACATTCCGGGGCGTCCCCCCGTAGTTTAAAAAAACCAGATGACCGATGAATCCGCCTCTTCTTCCTCCGAACACTCGAACCCGAACCTTACTGCCTCGCAGCAAGATGATCTCGGATTTGCGACCGCTCCGAACATTCTGACCTCCATTCGGGTCCTGATGATTCCGATCGTCGTCTACCTCCTCTTTCTCCGAACCGAATTCACGGATCTGATGGCGTCGTTCGTATTCGGAGCCGCGGCGATCACCGACTACTTCGATGGTTATCTCGCCCGGAAAATGAATTCCGAAAGCGTGTTTGGGAAACTCATGGATCCGCTCGCGGATAAGTTTCTCGTCGTCGCTTCGCTCTGCATGCTCCAGGAAATGGGCCGGATCCACCCCGTCGTCGTGATCCTCCTGATTTGCCGAGAAATGGGCATCACCGGACTTCGCGCGTTCGCGTCGAGCGAAGGTTTAATCATCGGGGCTTCGAATTCGGCGAAGTGGAAAACGGCGTTTCAGATGGTCGCGATTCCATTCCTGATGGTTCGCCAGGGCGTTTTCGGATTACCCATTTTTAAAATGGGCGAAGGCCTAATTTACCTCTCACTCGCGATCAGTCTCTGGAGTGCGAAAGATTACGTCGTCGATTTTTTCGTCGCGATCCGGCTAAAACGGAAGAAAAAACGCGAAGCTCGGCTTGCTCGGAAAAAAGCGCGGGTGCCCGCGGGTTAAAGTGAGTAGGCTTGCCCCTCCGGATGGACGGGCTCCGCCCGGCCGCAGGAGGGGACGAGCCGCAACTGGGCCGGAGTCACTGTCATCGTCGATCAGTTACGGCAAAGCGAGCGCTACGCCCGGGCGAAGCCCGTGCATCCGCGCACGTTTGCCTACTCACTTAGGTGCGTGCCAGGGTACATCCGCAATCCCCGCCAGGTGATTCGCAAACCGAGACGCGACGAAAAGGTAATCCGAAAGCCGATTTACGTACTGAAGCACGATCGGTCGCAGCGGCTCCGCCCGATTTAAAATCACGAGCTCGCGTTCCGCTCGGCGGCAGACGGTCCGCGCGAGGTGGAGCTGCGAAGCGACGAAACTGCCTCCCGGCAGGATGAACGTTTTTAAAGGCGCGAGCCCCTTTTCCATCTCATCAATCTCGGATTCTTGGGTCGTGACTTCGGATTCGTCGATGAGCTGGATCGAAACGGTTTTCCCCCGCGGCGTCGCGAGCTCGGCTCCGAGTTGGAAGAGTTCCGCCTGGATCCGGCGCAGTCGCGTGCCGAAAACCGGGTCGATCGCGGCACTTCCGGGGACGTGGGCCAACACTAGACCTAGTGCAGCATTTAATTCGTCGAGTGTTCCGTAGGCACGAATCCGGAGGTGATCCTTCGGGACGCGGTCGCCGCCGAAAAGCCCCGTCTCTCCCTGATCCCCGTGTTTCGTATAAATTTTCATGGTCTCAAATCTGCCCCGCCTCGGGGT
>JANXTV010000227.1 GCA_025352185.1 Oligoflexia bacterium | reverse complement strand
CCCCCGATGCTCGTGAATTTAATCGGCGCTCCCGGAGCGGCTGAACCCGATTGAACTAAAATTCCGACTGAAGCAATGACTCCCATGCACTCCGAACCGATCTGCGGAATTAACCGCTCATTCCCTTAATAAACTCGTCATTCGTCTTCGAGTTATGAACCTTTTCAAGCAAGAATTCCATCGCGTCGAGAGTATTCATCGGGTGGAGCACCTTTCGGAGGATCCAGAGGCGATTCAGGATATCTTTTGGAACCAGGAGTTCCTCCTTACGCGTCGCCGACTTATTAATATCGAGGCACGGAAAAATCCGCTTTTCCATGAGCTTCCGGTCGAGATGGATCTCGGAATTACCCGTTCCTTTAAATTCTTCGAAAATCACTTCGTCCATACGTGAACCCGTCTCGACGAGGGCGGTCGCGATAATGGTAAGGGACCCCCCCTCTTCTACGTTCCGGGCGGCCCCGAAAAATCGTTTCGGTTTATGGAGCGCGTTCGAGTCCACCCCACCGGATAGAATCTTTCCCGACGGTGGAACGACGGAGTTATAGGCCCGAGCCAGACGAGTAATCGAATCGAGGAGAATCACGACGTCGTATTTATTTTCGACGAGTCGCTTAGCTTTTTCGATTACCATCTCGGCGACCTGGACGTGACGAGAGGCTTGCTCGTCGAAAGTCGAGCTGACGACTTCCCCTTTTACCGAGCGCTGCATATCGGTTACTTCTTCTGGACGCTCGTCAATCAGGAGTACGATCAGTTTCACGTCCGGGTGATTCGTCGTAATCGCGTTCGCGATATCCTGCATTAAGACCGTCTTACCCGCGCGCGGCGGCGCGACGATCAGGCAGCGTTGCCCTTTTCCGAGCGGAACCATCATATCGATGATTCGCGTACCGTAGTTCGTCTGTTGGTATTCGAGTTTAATCCGCTCGTTCGGGTAGAGCGGAGTGAGGTTATCGAAGAGGACTTTCTCGGCGTTAATTTCGGGGGCTTGAAAGTTAACTTCTTCTACTTTTAGGAGCGCGAAGTACCGCTCTCCTTCTTTCGGGGCACGGACCGAACCGCTGACTGTGTCGCCCGTGCGGAGACCGAAACGACGGATCTGCGAAGGGGAGACGTAAACGTCGTCCGGACCCGGAAGGTAATTATAGTCGGGTGCCCGGAGGAATCCGAATCCATCGGGTAGGCACTCGAGGACGCCGTCCGCAAAGATGTGTTCGTCTTTTTCGGCTTTCTTTTGCAGGACCGAAAAAATCAGATCCTGCTTTCGAAGCCCGGCGGCGTTCTCAATCCCGAGTTCCTTTGCAATCTCGACTAGATCGTTGATCTTCTTCTCTTTAAGTTCACGAAGATGCATGCCGCTTCTCTTCCTTACTGAATATGAGTTTTAAGGGGGTAAAAGATAACTCGCCGGGTCCGGCAGGTTAGGGTGGTTCGAAAGAACTGAGTGCCTCTTCAGAGTACCCACTTCGGAGAAACTTTCAAACCTAGTTCCTTAATCGCGCGACGTGTTATTTGACTGTTACCCGAGTAACAATCCCCTTTTCGCTCGCACCTTTAAAAAGCTACCATTAAACGATGCGCACTCTCTCGAGCGAACGGGGTTCTACTAAGGTAACGGTCGCGGTCTTCTCGCTGCTGATCGTGGCGGTTCTATTTGCGGGAATTGGATTCTTCTTTAATTCCACCCTCCAGCCTTACCAACCCCAGAATACGGCACGTGAAATCATCGAAGTGGGAAAAGGTCAGGCGCCCGCGGCGATCGCCCGTCAACTCGAGGGAATGCAGATCATTCGAAGCGCAAAACTTTTCCTCTATTACGGAAAGTTAAAGGGTGCGTGGGGAAAAATTAAAGCGGGCGAATACGAGCTTTCACCGTCCATGACCGCCACCCAAATTTTCGGAATTCTGGAGAGTGGAATCAGCGTTTCCCGCCCGTTTCTCGTTCGGGAAGGCGAGAACTCTTACGAGATTGCCGCCCAAATTGAGGCGAAGGGCTTCGGCTCGAAAGATCGATTCTTAAAGCTGAGTCGGGACCCGGCCTTTATCTCCGCGCTCGGACTCAATCCACCGCCGGCCACGCTCGAAGGCTATCTTTATCCCGACACCTATTTACTCCAGCGGAAGATGACCCAAGAGGATATTTTAAAGGCAATGGTAAAACGGTTCCAATCCGCTTGGGGCCCGAACGACGAACAGAAAGCCCACGAGCTGGGGCTGACCCGTGATCAGGTCATCACGCTCGCTTCGATCGTGGAAAAGGAAACGGGCGCACCGGAAGAGCGTCCCATCATCGCGGGCGTATTCCATAATCGCCTCACGAAGAAAATGAAACTTCAGAGTGATCCCACGACGATTTACGGAATTTGGCAGAAATATAAGGGGAATCTGCATAAATCCGACTTACTCGATCCGACGCCCTATAATACCTATACGGTCGCCGCCCTTCCCGCGGGACCGATTTCAAATCCCGGTGCCGAAGCCATTCGCGCGACGTTAAATCCCGCGGTACACCATTATCTTTATTTCGTTTCTAAAAACGATGGCACCCATATTTTCACGGGGACGTATGAGGAGCATTCGAAGGCCGTGGCCCAATTTCAAATCGACCGCAAAGCCCGCGAAGGTAAAAGCTGGCGCGATCTAAAGAAGCGGGCAGCAACGACTCCGAACACCCCGACAGCCCCGAAGACCGAAGTAGAAACGACGAATCACTAATCCTTACCTTATGCGAGTGCGGCGGCTTGAGCCTGAATCTTTGGATACGGATCGAGGAATGGAAAACACGGACTTCGGTAACTTCGCTCGAGATCGAGGAGCCAAAGTTTAAATCGTAGTTCGAGATCCGTCGGATTATCCGTGCCCATAAACCCGCCGATCGTTTTATCGGAAACCACCCGGTGACACGGAATGAGGATCGGAAACGGATTTTTCTTTAACGCCTGACCGACCGCCCGGGCCGCGAGAGGCTTCCCCATCTTTTTCGCAACCCAGGCATAGGTGCGGGTTTCCCCGTGCGGGATCTGGAGAGTCGCTTCGTAAACCTTCTTAGAAAAATCGCTGATCGCGGCTTGATCAAAAAGATCCCAGTGCAGGGGTAGTAGCGGACCCCCA
>JANXTV010000351.1 GCA_025352185.1 Oligoflexia bacterium | reverse complement strand
ACGTAGAGTCCGCGTTCCTTCTTCGCGAGTACGAAATCTTCCTGGATGCTCGCGTCTCCCTTCGTCGAAAATAACGTCAGGGATTGGAGCGTGAGCGCCGTCTTCACTGAGTTTCCTCATCGGGTTTAAAATTCAGGTACGACTGGAGCTTACGGGTCGCGCGCTGATGATAGAGACTACCGTCCGGCGCCATCTTTAGAATCTCGAGAAACTTCGAGTGCGCGGTTTTAAAATCACTATAACTCTCGGCGATTACGGCTTCGGTATAGAGGATCTTCGCACGCTCCGTGAGCACGTCACGAATCCGGTCCATTCCAGCCCAACCTTCCGGATGCGGAGGATCGACTTCGGTCGCAATTTGATACTCTTTAAAAGCTCCCGCTAGATCCGGCATCGCTTCGAGTTCTTTCGCTTTCTTTAAATGCGGATCGCGGAGATCCCGGATCGAATCCTGGCAAGTTTTCACCATCGTGGCGTACTTCTTTAGAAGAATCTGGTCGTCGGTACCGAGCTCCGGCACCTTCTTATAAATTTCGATCGCTTCGCGGAACTTTCCGGCTTTATGGAGCTCGAAAGCTTCATTATAGGTGTCCCAGGCGCGCTTATTAATTTCTTCCTGAACCTGCTTTTCCTGAGCGATTCGGGTCTGTTCTTCAACCCACGCGTCGATCTCCCGCTTCCACTCGGAAACCGACGCATTATCCGGATCGATGGAAAGGATTTCACCAAAGGTTTCCTTCGCCTCGTCGTACTTACGCTTCGCCATGAAAGCCTTCGTCTGATTTTCTAGATCGACGATGTGTTCCTTCAGTTTCCGGGCTTCTTCTTTTTTCTTAGCTTCTTCGGCGATCGCATCTTTCCGACGTTTTCCTTCCTGGGCGTACCGCTGGATTTCCTTCGCGGGCGCGTAGTCGGGAAGAATCGGGAATACGAACGAAGTGACTTCGTAAAGGGCCTTATCGAAATCCATCAGCGGCATCGCGTCGTTCGCGCGGCGCATCGCCTCGGTGATCACTTTTTGCTTTTCCGGGGTGAGTCCGTCGAAATCGGTAGCAACGACCGGTTTCCCGTCCGCCGATTTCTTCACCGCGGCCGGCCGGGCCTTGGGTTTCTCGTTGAGTCCGAGTTCATCTTCGAAATACCAGCTCATGAAGAGCCCGACGGAAAGGACGACGAGCGCCTTCTGAATCGGCTTCAGGCTCCCGAAGTTCTTAAAGTATTTATCGATGATCCCGAAAATGCCTTTTTTAACTGGCTTGGATGGAGCGGCTTCCGGTTGCATTCCGGGTGCACCGTAACCATTCGACATCGGATTAAGGGGCGTGCCCCGGATCTCTTGCGGGAGTTCCGATACCGGCGGCGCGAGCGCTTCGGCCTCGGCCACCGACATGAATTTACTTTTCTTCTTTTCGTAGTCGGGGTTAAGCGCCTTAAATTTAATTTCGACTTCACCGATTCGGATCACATCATCCGCCGAGAGTTCGGCTTCGCGAACGGACTTTCCGTTCACGTAAGTACCATTCGAAGAATCGAGATCCTTTAGGACGTAACGATTACCGACTCGGGAAATAACCGTATTTTTCCGGGACGATTTCTTATCATTTAGAACGAGGTCGCACTCTTTTCCGCGGCCGATAAAGATCTCGGACTTAGTGAGGTCGAGCTTTTCAAGATTCGCGAGACCAGAAGGAATCTCCAGACACGCGTCGATCGCCGTTTTAAGAACCCGCGTAGCGGCATTCTCATCGATCGTCATTTCTACCGGTGCGGGCGTCGCCTCCGCGTTACCCGAGAGGTTTCCGAAGTCAATACTCAGGGCCGGGACTTCCCCGTCCGCGCCCTCGGGCGCGACGGCGTTCGTGGCACTATTATCGGAAAAAATCGCAGTTCCCGGATCTTGGGAACCCAGTTCGGCAGACGAAGTGTCGCCCAAAATAGGTTGGGCGATGCCCATCCCTTGGGTCGCCTCGGATTCGTCGATCATCAGCGGGCCGCCCCCACCGAGATCCAGAGACCCTACGGAAAGATCCGTGGGTAACGGATCGGCTTTCTGCATTTCACTCTCGTCGAGAACGAGCGTCTCCTCCACCGAGAGGGCTTCCGGTACCATGGGCATCGGCGGGAGTTCGGTTGGCTGTACCGCTTCGGGAGTTAATTCTCGGGACGCCTCTTTCGGGACTTCGCGCGGTGTCTCGCGCGGAACCTCACGAACGATTTCTTTTTTAGGGGGATCGATCCGTACGCGAAACGGGCCGATGTCAACGACGTCGCCCTCACGAATCAGAGCGCGTGTACATTCGATTCCGTTCAGGCGAATGGGTGCAAAATCGCTCTGCTTCTCGATCTGAACGCCTTCGGACGTTTTACGAATGACGGCGTGTTTACGCGAAACTGCGCGGTCCTCGAGGCGTACGATATTTCCCTCACCCCGTCCGATCGAGATTTCGGCATCGAGGGACTGGGACCGAATCGTTTCGCCTTCGCGGGTGATGATGAGCATGGGGAGTGCACTCATGACTCAGGCGCTCCCATCTTCATTCGAGTTTCGACGGTCCGAAGTTGGTCGCGGGCTTCGATAAAAGACGCATTCTCTTGATCGCGCGTGAGAAGTCTCTCTACGGCCTCGAAGTGCGATCGGGCCGACTTTAACTTTCCCGCGTCCAGGTCCCTCCGTCCACGGTCGAGGTGCGTTTGGACGTCGTTCGCTATCGCCCGATCGCATTCCCGCAGAAAACTCTTCGCCATCGAATGCGACGGATTAATTTGCAGGGCGGTTTCGAACTGAACTCGGGCGCGCAGATAATTCTTTTCGCGAAATTCGCGGAAACCCTCTTTAAAAAATGTTTCGGCCGAAGAAATCACGCCACCCGCCGTAATCGGGGGGAGATAGGCGGCGAGATCCCGCTCGGCCTTTCGCTCGGCCGCTTCTTTTTCTTTCTTCGCCACTTTTGGATCTTTCACACCGGTTTTCTTCGGGGTGGAATCATCAAAGAACATCCAGGCCGCCATCACGACGACCGCGCCAATCAGAATCTTTTTTCGCTTTTCCGCTCCACCGCCGGCGGATCCACCCGAGGCATTCATACCGGCAAGGCCGGCCATGGCGTTAAAATCCGCCGAAGACTGCGCCGGGGGGAGGAAATTTTGGGAGATTGCGGCGGCGGGAACGGCCGCACGTGGGGCGGCTACGGCTACGGCCGTACCGACTTTTCCGTAGAGATAATCTTTTGGTACGCTACGTGCCGGAGATTGGAGGAATTTAGTCCCACTCTCTTCGGTCACAAATTCGAATGCGGTTTCACCCACGGTGACGATGTCTCCCGCCATGAGATTTGCTTCGCGTGTAACGCTACCGTTATAGACGAAACCGTTCTGACTGCCTTGGTCGCGTAGGCGCCAGGCGCCGGTCGGCAGACGAACGACCTCGGCGTGTCGCCGAGAAGCGCGCAGATCGGCGAGGACGACATCATTTTCATCGCCCCTTCCGATTGTGAATTTTTCTGCCGTCACGACAAATACCGACCCCGAGTCCGGGCCGTGCACGACCTTAAGTCGAGCACGTTCGCCGGGCTGCTTCGGAGTTTTCCACTGACGGTAGCGGAGTGCGTTTGGCATAATTTTTCGGGCGATGCCCCCTTACTCCTCCTTCCGTACGAGGTTAAAAACGAAGCACTTCGGATCACCGAAATGCCCAAACGAAATGACGCGAACCTGGAACATGATTCCCGAGAAATCGAAATCCTCGGCCGCCCCTTCGGTCCCTGGGGACGCGCGGTCACATAAGTCGCTCACGAGCCCCGAGAAAGCTTGGTCGCGAACGACGGTCGTCAGGGTCTGACCTTCGATTGAATCCAGCCTCACCCCGGTGATTTCCTCAAAAATAGGGTTAATATAGAGCACTTTTCTCTCGTCATCGAGGATTGCCGCACCATTTTTAGAACTACTCGCGATCGCTCGCAACGGGCCCAGGAAATCTTGGGAACCGAGGGCGCCAGCCGCCGCTCCGCCACCCGCTACGGCATCGCCTTTCGGTACTCGCTTCAGCGCCGAATCCATAACGTCCCAAAGGGGATCAATTTCGCTGAAGAAAACGGATGGCTTAAATTCAATATGGTCTCCGCGGAGAACCTGATCGATCTTGCGATTCATCTCCTGAAAGGGACGAATCGTAATTCGATAAATGAGATAGAAAATGAGTAGCCCGATGATGATCGAGAGTACGAGCGTGTGGGAATAAACGAGCCAGAGTGCCGCGCCTTCGGTCGTCGCGGTCGCGAGATCGATACTCACGACGGACAGGGCGACGACTTTATTTTTTCCGGCCGCGGGATCTAATACTGAAATGGGTTCAATCGCCACGACCGTATCCGCATCGGACTTTAACACGACTCCCGAAGTGAGCTTTTCGTCGA
>JANXTV010000148.1 GCA_025352185.1 Oligoflexia bacterium | reverse complement strand
CGCATCGAGTGAAGCGGCACGCGCAAATGTCGACGAGATTGCCCGGGCGGCGAGCCGTCTCGCGAAGGAAAAAATCGGTGGGCTCATCGTGCTCGAACGCGAAACGGGCTTAAAGAACTTCATCGAGACGGGATCGAAGCTCGATTCCCAAGTTCGGGCCGAACTTATTTATTCCATTTTCGTCCCGACTTCACCGATTCACGACGGCGCGCTCATCATTACCGGCGGGCGAATCGCGGCGGCGGGGTGCTTTCTTCCGCTCTCGAAGGACCCGAATATCGATAAGCGCTTCGGTACGCGCCACCGGGCGGCGCTCGGAATTACCGAAGACTCGGACGCGATCGTGATTCTAATCTCGGAAGAAGCGGGGGAAGCGCACCTCGTAAAAAACGGAAAAATTATTACGAACCTAAACGAGACCGAAATGGTGCAGAGCCTATCGGCGCTCCTCGATCTCTCCCGTCCGAACGACTCGATTCCTCGGCGCATGCGGAGCTGGCTCACTTCGGTGCGCGAGCGCCGGAAGGACCGATCGTGAGCGGGGGAGTCGGCCGATGAATCCACTCTTTAATCTTTTCTCGGGAAATACCGGCGCGAAAGTCGTTTCCGTCATCGTCGCGGTCGTGCTCTGGGTGGTCGTCCTGGGCTCCCGGGCAGTAGAAGTCAGTAAAGAGATTCCCCTGATCATTACGACTCCGAGTGATCTCGTGATCAGTAACGACGTACCCGAAAAGGTGATCTTTAAGCTCTCGGGACCGAAGGCGTTCCTCCGCGCGATTCTCGATCGCCCGGAAGACCCGATTCGGGTGAACTTATCGGGTGCTCGCAGCGGACTCGTCACGTACCGATTTTTCGCGGATAATATCCATCTCCCGATTGGAGTTCGGGTCCTGCAGGTGAATCCACCGTCGATGATCGTGAAGCTCGAGGGTCAGAAATCGAAAGAAGTTCCGGTGCGCCTCGAAATGCGGGGAGCCCTGCCCGAGGGCTACATCCTTAAACACGCCGAGATCAGCCCGAAGACGATTAAAATTCGGGGGCCCGAGAGCCGAATTGAGGGGATCACGGAAGCGCCGACGGCGCCCGTGGATCTTTCCCAGATTCACGCAAACCTACAGATGGAGGCGCAGCTTGATTTAGCGCGTCTCGGGGTCCGCGTCGAAGGCCCGGCTCCGAAAGTTTCGCTCGACGTTACGGCGGTGCAGGCAAACTTTAAAATTAAGGTTCGTGGATCGGACATTAAGGTCGATTCTAAATATAGCGCCCGGATCGATGAGGCCTCCGTCACCGTTTACGTGCGAATGGATCAAGACGAAATTCAGAAGCTCGACCCGAGCCAGGTTTCGGTTTCGATCGACATGAAGGATAAGAATAAGGGACGTTACACCTCAAAACTGAAAGTCGCATTACCGCCGAATGTCGGAATGGTGCGCATCGTGCCCGAGTCGGTACGAGTGACGCTTTACTAGAGGCTTTATGGAAACGAAGAAACTATTTGGTACGGACGGAGTTCGCGGAGTCGCAAATGAGTGGCCCATGACGGGTGAGATGGCGATGGCCATCGGGCGTACGATTGCCTACGTCCTTCAGACGAAGCCCGAACTACACGGTAAAACGTCACTTCCCGTAGGAATTCGCGGACTCGAAGCGAAGGGTACGAACCGGCGCGCGAAGATCGTCATCGGCAAGGATACCCGTCTTTCGGGTTATATGCTCGAGCAAGCAATTGCTTCGGGAGTGCTATCGATGGGTGCGGATGTCATTCTCATCGGGCCGCTTTCGACGCCCGGAGTGGCGTACATCACGCACAGTATTCGGGCCGACGCGGGAATCATGATCTCGGCCTCGCATAATCCGTACGCCGATAACGGGATCAAGATTTTTTCGTCCGACGGGTTTAAATTGCCCGACTCGCTCGAGGAAGAAATTGAAAAGCTCGTACTCGATAATACCCTTTCGGCAAAGGTGCGTCCGACGGGAGATCTCGTCGGGAAAGCGTTTCGCCTGGACGACGTCCACTACCGGTACGTCGTTTTTCTGAAGTCAAGGTTCGCGGACGATTTGGATTTAATCGGCGTGAAGATCTCTATCGACTGTGCAAATGGTGCCGCCTATAAGACGGCGCCCCTCGTCTTCGAGGAGCTCGGCGCGGAAGTGTTTAAGATCGGCGTGAGCCCGAACGGACTGAATATTAACCTCGAGTGCGGGGCTCTACACCCGGACGGAATTGCCGCGAGCGTAAAAAAGAATAAGTCTCACATCGGCATTGCACTTGATGGGGACGGCGATCGCTGTATCTTAACCGACGAAAATGGCGAAGTCGTCGACGGGGACCAG
>JANXTV010000064.1 GCA_025352185.1 Oligoflexia bacterium | reverse complement strand
GTAACAGCTCCAGACGAGCGCGTGCGGAAACGTTTTCGAGAGGCGATCGAGTCGCCGGCAAATTTCGACCTTATCCATTTGGGTCGTGTAGCAGAAAACTTCGACCGCATTTAATGTCGAGTACGCGAGGGCGCGGGTCGCTTGGTCGAGGTACGCCTCGGAATTATCCGGGAAGGTCGTTGCCTCTTCACGATTAAAGCCGACGACCACGCGGTTCGCGCGAAATCGTTCGGCGTAGGCAGCCGCGATATTGATGAGAACCCCATTTCGATTCGGAACCCAAACCGACTTCGCGGTCTCCTGAATTTTTACGAGCGTATCGAGTTCGGAACGTTCGATTTCGGGCACGTCCTTCGACCGGTCCGTAAGGCTACTCCCGCCCAGGGACCCGAGCCACGGGATCGTGATCTTTTCAATTTTCACGCCGTAATGTTCCGCAATCTTTTGGGCCGCTTTCCATTCGGGCACTTCCGCCCGCTGACCGTAGTCGACATGGAGTGCGAGCACGACGGTATCGGATTCGACCGCGAGCGCGAGGTTTGCGGAAGAGTCGAGTCCGCCACTCAAAAGGACGATGCAAGGCGTCCGCGATCGATTAGACGGGGTCGACGTTTCGGGGGGAGGATTTTCGGGCGACATCTGCTTTCGGTTTTAGCTCGGGCGGGAAGGATTGGGAACCGTAATGACGCCAGTTTTCCACGCCGCGCATGATGTCTTGGAAATATTTTAGGGTCTTTTCCGGCTTAAAACCCGGACGGGCACGAAGCACGTCGAGGCGGTGCGGGCCGATGTTATAAGCGGCGAGGTGGAAATACGGCGAAAGTCCGAGGTAACGCGTTTTCAATTCCCGGAGGTAAGTCATCCCGATCGTTAGGTTCTGAAAAGGATCTTTTAAATCGATCGCGAGGTTTCGACCCGAGTTTCGGCCAGTATTTCGGAGCGGACGGAGCGATGGATAACGGTGGTAGATCACTCGAGCCGTCGCCGGCATGAGTTGCATGAGGCCGACGGCACCGGCGGGACTGACGACGTCACTCCGGAAACTGGATTCGACTTCGATTAAGGAGAGTACGAAAGCGGGATCGAGACGGTAGTCGATGCAAAGCTGATAGAAGTGTCTCGCCAGGCGTTTCAGGTATTCTCCACGGTCCGAGACAGTGTCCGGAAGTCCGATGATTTGGTCGGAAAGCACGCGTTCAATCGTCGCACTCGTCACCGAGGCGAACGCTCCCCCGCGGTAAAACCGGTAAACGGGATAGATCATCGATTCGCCGACGCGCGTTTCGGCCGATACCCCGAAAGGCGCTACGGTCGAGGCTCCCAGGGCGGCCGCGGTGAACGCGAAAACCCAAAGTAGAGTGAGGCGAAGTACTTTCATCAAATAAACCTGTAGGGGCGGGTTATGAAAGTGGCCACCGCTTGTCAAAGAAGAATGCGGCGCATCCAGACTGAAACCATACGGTATCGGGCGAGTTAGAAGTCGAGGAGCTCCCCATCGAGTTCGAGTGACATGTGGTACGCGTCCTCGCCATTTGAGTAAAAGCTCTTTCGATACTGGGTGATGGCAAATCCGGCTCGTTGGTAAAGACCGACCGCGGGTAGATTCGATTTCCGGACGTCGAGGATCAGGTGCTTCGCCTGTGTCTTCAGGCCCTCCCGAACGACGCTCTGCAGTATAAGTTTCGCAAATCCGTGACCCCGGTACGGTAAATCGACGACAATGTTTAGAATTTCTAGAGACTCCCCCATCGCCCAGAAAACGCAGTAAGCCAGGATCTTCGTATCGGTTTCATCGTCCGTCAGCACCCAGGTTTTAGAATACGGCTTCGAAAATTCGCCCTCGAAGTTCGCTTTCGTCCAGGGAGCGAGGTGAACTCGGCTTTCGATTTCCGAAACCGCGTCGAGATCGTCGAGCGTCGCGGGACGGAGAGAAGACTTCGGGAGTTCGAGGATCGCATCACTCATCGCCGATCTTTTTACCTATTTCCCACGTCACCGCAAGACGGGAAGACCCGGGATCTGAGTTCGGTAAGCGGCGGTGGGCATCTGGTCGTCGATCGAATAGCTCGCGGGAATCCCGACGCTTTTTTCGGCCGGCGGGAGCAGAGCCCCGGGAAGAAACACGGGATGGAGCGCACCCGTATCGGGATTTCGGACGAGGAGAGAATAGCGAAACTCCGCCCGCAGGTAAGCGCGGGCGAACCCCTCGAAAAGAAAGTCCGGAAGATCCCCCGGTCCGGGAACGCGGTCGGGAGGGAGGAACCCCTCCACGACGTATCTTGGATCCACGGTTCGCGGCAGAAGAAGCGGCGTCTCATCCCGGAGGCGGAGCCGCACCCGAATCTCGGCCGACTCCCCCGGTCGGAGGCGGGCGCCTTTCCCGATGGCCCAACGATTCGTCTTTTCGAGTGCGTCCACTCCGCCCGATGAAAAGGAAAGGGTCGCCTCAGAGACCCTAAAATCCGCGGTGTAAATCACGACGAGTTCCCTCGGATCGTTTACGGCCGCGGGAAATGTTTCGCCTAAATTCAGCGTGCAGTGCGGGAGAGAACGGGGACAAAACGAAACGAGTCGCTGCTCGAGGCTCACCCGGGAATCGTCCCCTCCCGGGAGGTCGGGATAGAGTTCGATCTCCCGCTCCGAGGTGTTCGTCAGGCGAACGACTCGAAAATGGAGTTCCCCCGCCTCCGCATACGCCCGGCCTACTTGGTTCGGGTGAGTAGCGAGAACGCCCTCGGGGACGAAATCGTAAATCGGCGTGATCTGCAGGCCGACTCGCTCCGCATTCACTTCTTCTTTTACCTGGAGCTCCACTCCCGAGGGTTGACACCCCGCAAGGAGCATCGCCCAGAATCCCATCCCCCACGCCGCCGAACGCTTCATTCTTTTCATTTTCGGGTTCCCCATCGGGTCTGGATAAAGCAATTTTCCGGCCGCGCTCGTGAACAGTAGAAAAAGACGGCCAACTTCAGTAACTTTGGAAGGTTATGAGCAACACCCCATCCGCGAATCTAGGCGACTTCCAGGAACCCGAAATCACTTTAAAGGTCGAACGCATGCGCCACTCGGCCGCGCACGTGATGGCCCACGCCGTGAAAAACCTCTTTCCGAACGCGAAGTTCGGCATCGGTCCGACGATTGAAAATGGTTTCTATTACGACATGGACCTCGGGCCCGACGTGAAGCTCGTGCCGGAGGACCTCGAAAAAATAGAAGCCGAGATGAAAAAAATTGCGAAGGCGAACGCGACGCTCGTGAAAGCCGCGCATCCCATCGGTGAAGCGATTTCGATGTTCAAGTCCGCGGGTCAGACTTTTAAAGTCGAGATCATCCAGGCGCTCGAAGCGGCGGGCGAAACCCAGGTCACGACTTTCACCGAAGGGGACTTCGTCGATCTCTGTAAGGGTCCGCACATCATGCGCGCGGGCGATATCGGGAACGGCTGGAAACTCATGTCGATCGCCGGCGCTTACTGGCGCGGTAAAGAAACGAATCCGATGCTCACCCGAGTTTACGGCGTGCTCTTCGAGAAGAAAGCCGAGCTTGAAGAGTATTTAAATATGCTGGAGGAAGCGAAGAAGCGCGACCACCGGAAACTCGGAAAAGAGCTCGACCTCTTTTCGTTCATCCCGGAAGCACCCGCCTCCCCTTTCTTTCACCCGAAGGGCACCACGATTTATAATCGCCTCGTGCAGTACATGCGCGACCTCTATATCCCTTACGGGTATGACGAGGTGATCACTCCGCAGATCATGGATGTCGTCTTCTGGAAAAAGTCCGGCCACTACGACAATTATAAAGAGAATATGTACTTCACGAACATCGACGACCGCGAGTTCGCGGTGAAGCCGATGAACTGCCCGGGGCATACCTTTATTTACGCTTCCGCGAAGCGCTCGTACCGCGACCTCCCGATTCGCCTCGCCGATTTCGGGCGGCTCCACCGTTACGAAAAATCCGGCGTGACCGCCGGCCTCACCCGCGTGCGGACCTTCTGCCAGGACGATGCGCATATTTTCTGTACGCCCGAGCAAATCGAGAGCGAAATCTACCGACAGATCGACATGGTCTTAAAGACCTACGACTTCTTCGGCTTCACCGACGTCGAGATTAACCTCTCGACTCGTCCGGAAAAACGCCTGGGCACCGACGCGCTCTGGGATACGGCCGAGGGTGCGCTGACAAAGGTGCTCGATAAAGTCGGGAAGAAATACATCATTAACCCGGGCGACGGGGCGTTCTACGGGCCGAAAATCGATTTTAAAGTCTCGGACGCCCTTCGCCGGAAGCACCAGCTCGGCACGATCCAGCTCGACTACCAGATGCCGGAACGATTCGGACTCGAGTATACCTCTCCCGAAAACACGCCGCTTCGTCCGGTCATGGTTCACCGCGCGGTCTTCGGATCACTCGAACGGTTTATCGGGATCCTCATCGAACACGTGGCGGGCGCGTTCCCGTTCTGGCTCGCTCCCGTCCAAGCCCGGCTCGTTCCCATCGCGGACCAAAACCGCGAATACGTCGAGGCGTTTAAAAAGGAACTTCTCGCGCTCGGCATCCGGGTCGATGTCGACGGTCGAAACGAATCGATGGGATTAAAGACGCGCGAAGCGCAGATGGCGAAAATTCCGTTCTCGCTCGTCGCCGGCGACCGCGATATCGCGGCCGGGGGCTTCGCCGTACGGAAGTACGGGGACACCGCGATGAAGGTGATGACGAAGGAAGAAATCATTTCGCTCTTTAAAGAGTTAAATGGACTCCCCCGCAAGGTTGCCGAAAGCGTCTCGCTCTAATGGCGAATAAAACCCATCGCCATAAGCAGTCGGTGATCTTCGACGTCATGTACGGCTTCATTCCCATTACCGAATGGGAAGAGAAGATCGTAAACTCGCCGTTTTTCCAGAGACTCCGGTGGATTAAGCAGCTCGGCTTCGCGAATTATATCTTTCCGGGTGCTGAGCATAATCGATTCGCACACGTGATCGGCGTCATGCACTCGATGGATCAGATGCTCCACTCGCTGGGCCTCGCGGTCTC
>JANXTV010000063.1 GCA_025352185.1 Oligoflexia bacterium | reverse complement strand
CCGAGATTAAAAAAAAGATCCCGAGGGCAGTGAGCTTCATTTACTGCCTTTACCGAGGGACTGCTGGGTAAAGACCGAATCCGGAATTTTTTCTTCGGTTTTCAGTTCGCTGAACTGCAGCGACGTCTGTCCACCGTCTTTCTGGTTGGTGACCGCGATCTTTTTTTGGAAATACTTTCCACCCGGTAACTTCTCCGGATCCGATAGGATCGCCTTTTTTATCAGTGCCCCCTCGAGGTCATAATCGTCGGTGTGGACCATCAGGAAGTTTTCCTTCCGAATCCAGATCGTCATCTTCGAATATCCCGTTTGGTCCCGAATGAGTGGGGTCGCGGGCTCACCCGCAATTCGGTAACAGGTCGCGGCCGATTCTTCGGGACACTTCTCTTCCCCGGCGAGGACATATTTATAATCGCTCGTATGCGGCTTCGTCAGGTCGGAATAACTAAAATCCGATCCCATGAAACTCGAACTCTGCTGGGTACGCTCGATCCTCCGCGTCTTCTGATACGCCGGAAGGTAGAGGAGAATATCGTTCGCGCCGTGCTCGTTTTCAAGAAACAGAATCGCTTCGCCCTTCACTTCGGAGGGCGCGGTAAAACGCGTGAGGGATCGATAACGGACTCCGTCGTCCTTTAACTTTCGCCAGAAAAAGAAGGCCTTCTCTTTCGCTTCACCCGATTTCTTCGCGCTCCGTAAAACGGCCTTCGCGGTAAACTGCGGAATCAGGGTCGCGGCCTCTGACTTCTCCATGATCTCCTTCCCGTCGAGAGCGGTCGCACTCGCGAACGGGGATGCCCCGAGAACGCCGAGGAGCGCGAGGCTGAGGGTAAGGATAAAGCGGGTAATCGGGGATGAATCCATGGGCAACTCCGGGGGTAAATCGAGGTGTCTAAAGTTTAGACAGGCGTCTAGCTTTTCCCGCACGTTTTTTTTCCACCGGGAAAAGCGGGATTTCAGCTTGGAACGAAGATGCCCCGGATCCCGAAAAAAAACCGCTGCAATTTCAAACGACCGCGCCGGAATTGCGGTAATTTTCGACCCTGCGCGACACTTGGCACTCGGGTTGCTTTATATGTTTACGAGTGCCAACCCCCCAAACCCCCTTCAGGCACTTTTTCTCGGCCCAAGCTGCCCCCCTCAGCTTGGGCCACTTTTTTTTCTAGAACTCAAGTCTCTCCGAAAGACTAAGCCTCGATCCCCACGACTTCGAGATCCGCCTTCTTTAGGCCCCGAAGCTCGGGCGGTACCGAACGCGCTATGACATCGCGGAAGGCCTGGATGAGCGGCGTCTTCCACTGGAGTCTCCGGTAAACGATGCTCACTTCGCGCGAAGGCACTGGCTTCCGGAAACTCTTCACTTCGATATCATTCGGGAGTTTTGCCGGGAGGGCGAGGTGCGGGATCAGCGTGTAGCCCCCGCTCCGCTCGACGAGTCGTTTCAGAGTCTCGAGATTTCCACTCTCGAAAACGACATTTTTTAAGATCGTCTTACGCTTCGTGAGGGAACAAATTTGGATCATCTGATTTCGGAAACAGTGGCCCTCGTTCAGTAACCAGATCTGACTGCCGTCGAGATCTCCCTCTCCGATCTTCGTCTTTTCCGCAAGCTCGTGATCCCCCCGCACCCAGAGGTAAAACGGTTCGTAGAAGATCGGATCCTCGTGCAGGGCTTTATTTCCGAGCGGGGTCACGAGTAAGGCCGCGTCGATTTCGTCCGTTTCGAGCGCCTTAAGAATTTGCCCCGTTTGCATCTCGTCCATGTGTAGATTCACTTTTGGATAGGCTTTCGAAAACTCTTCGAGAAATAGCGGGATCCAGTACGGCGCGAGGGTGGGAATGACCGCGATGTGGAGATCGCCCGCGAGTTCCTTTCCTTCCCCTTTCGACCCGAGCAGAGAAAGCCGCTTCCATTCATCGACGACGACGCGCGACTGGTGAATGAAGGCCTTCCCCCCTTCGGTGGGGAGGATCGGTTTCTTCGTGCGGTCAAAAATGGGAAAACCGAGGTCTTCCTCGAGCTTTTTTAACTGCATGGAGAGCGTCGGCTGGGTGATAAAGCACGACTTCGCGGCCTTAGAAAAGTTTCGGAATCGATCGACAGCGAGCACGTATTCGAGCTGAGTGAGGCTAATCATAGGTAAATCCCGACCGGGTTAAATCTTATTATAGATAAACTCGATCATAACATAGAAACTATCGATTTCAAGCGGATGACGAAAAAGCGTATCTTCAGTCTATCCAGGGAGACGACCTTTTAACCCCTCTACCCTGTCGAAGGAGAATTTATGTTAGGCGTTGGCGCTAAGTTTCCCCAGTTTCACCTGAAAGCAACCGTATCGAATGATCCAAAGACCGCGTTTATCGACGTGAATAACCAGACCTATAAAGGGAAGTGGCTCGTCGTATTTTTCTATCCGAAAGACTTCACCTTCGTTTGTCCGACCGAAATCAAAGCCTTTGGCGATTTAAACGGGAAGTTCAAGGAGCGCGACGCGCAAGTCCTCGCCGGTTCGACCGACAGCGAGTTCGTGCACATGGCGTGGAGAACCCATAAGGAGGAGCTGAAAAATCTTCCCTTCCCGATGCTTGCCGATATTAAGCGAGAATTGACCACGGCCCTCGGGATCCTCGATCCGGTTGAAGGGGTCGCCCAGCGCGCGACTTTCGTAGTCGATCCACAGGGAACGATTCGCCACGTTTCCGTCTACGATCTTTCCGTAGGACGAAACCCTCAGGAAATCATCCGTACTCTCGACGCGCTCCAAACGGACGAACTTTGCCCGTGTAACTGGGAGCAGGGTAAAGAGACCATTAAAGTCTAAACCACTCGGGGGCCGCCTCCGCGTGGCCCCCACTTATTTTCAGTCGCCCGCCCCACACCTCGACCCACTCCTTAGATTGGCGGGCGACTGAATCCTCGAAAGGACTATTTATGAGCCAAATCGAATCGTTCCGCGAAACTTTAAAAGACTACGCGAAAGACACGCGTCTGAATCTTTCCACGATCCTCACGCCTGAAGGCGCGCCCGGCCTCACGCCGAAGCAGATTGCGATTATCGCCCTCGCTTGCGCGTATTCCACTCGCAGCCGGGCTCTCGCCGATGCGATTCGCGCAGATTCGGTGAGTGTCATCGGAGACGTCGAAGACGAGGCGGCGAAAGGTGCCGCGACGATCATGGCGATGAATAACGTCTTTTACCGCACGCAGCATCTGGCTGAAAATTTTGACCTGAAAAAACTTCCCGCCCGGCTGCGGATGAATCTCATCGGTAAGCCCGGAATCGATAAAGCGGATTTTGAGCTCGCTTGTCTCGCTGTTTCGGCTATTGCGGGTTGCGGCATGTGCGTGAACTCGCACGTGAACGAAGTCTCTAAGGCGGGGCTCACGATTGACGCCTCCCACTCGGCGATTCGAATCGCGGCGACCGTCCAGGCGACGGCACTAGCCGAGTGGATCGGATAGCGGTAAGACTCCGTCATGGCTAAAAAATCATTCCCCATCGATATCGGCATTTCTAAAGACGACCGCAAGAAGATCGCAGACGGGCTCTCCCGACTCCTCGCGGACTCGTATACCCTTTACCTGAAGACCCATAACTTCCACTGGAACGTTACGGGCCCGATGTTCCAAACTTTACACCTCATGTTCGAGGCCCAGTATACGGAACTCGCGCTCGCGGTAGATCTGATTGCGGAACGCATTCGTTCGCTCGGCCATTTCGCGCCCGGTTCGTATTCCGAATTCGGGGCGCTCTCGAGCATCAAAGAAGCGAAGGGCGTACCGGCCGCAAAAGAGATGATTAAACACCTCGTTCAGGGGCACGAAGCGGTCGCTAAGACGGCACGCGGAATTTTCGCCGCCGCCGATAAGGCGAGCGACGAAGCGACGGCCGATCTCCTCACCCAGCGCATCCAGCTCCACGAAAAAACCTCGTGGATGCTACGATCACTCTTGGAAGAGTGAGCAGCTAAGGGCTCCCTCAGTCATTACTTACCGTGAATCACGGAAGCGAAGTCACCGGGGCGGCGAAGCATTTTATCGACTTCGCCCCGGTGGATTTCCTCGGCGTAAATCATTTTACGGGCATACTCTTCGAGCATCACGTTCTTATCTTCAACCAGTGCCAGTAAATCGTTATATAGCTCGAGTACGAGGCCTTCGGCTTCGAGCGACTCTCGTAGAATTTCTCCGATATCGTGCTGCTGACTTTCGAGCAGATGCCCGATCTCGAGAGAGGGGTGCTCGCCCATCGTAGTGAGGAGTTCACCCGCTTCCTGCGCGTGAGTGAGAGATTCGCCGGCTTGGCTCCGCAGCCAACTCACGATCGGTATCCGGTTATAGCCGTAAACCATGAGCGAGTAGTGCGTATAACGAACGACGCCCGCGAGTTCTTCCTTTAAGATTTCGTTCAAAACTTTCGTGACGGCCTTAAAGTCGATCTTTCCGAAACGTTTCGATGGATTCGCGCTGCCGTGCTTACCTGACTTTTTAGATTTTGACATGCGCTTACGATAGTCGAAATTAACTCGAAGGTGAACCCTTACTTTTGCGCACAAATTACGGCGTGGCTACATGAGGCGACGGATCGCCTCGATTTGTTCGAGGTGAATTCCGGCGTGCATTCCGAGGACCCAGTACCATTTTCTCGCCGTCAATTTTCCGAACCAGGGATGCGGAGCGAGGGTCTTCGAATTAAAGTCGACGATTCGGGATTCGAGGCCGGGAATGAACTCGGACCGGAAGGACTCGAAGGACGCAAGGATCGATTCGCTGGACTGTTTTCCTTGGGGTTTCACTCGAGCCGTATCGGCTTTTCCGACGGGCATTTTTCCATTCGAGAGGTTAACGACGGCTTCGCCGATCGCGCGTCCGACGATTTCGAGGTGTTCTAGCACCATCGCCGCCGACCAGTAACGTGAACTATCCTCGAGCCCCCGCTGCGGCGGAACGAGGACTTTTCTCTCGCGCTCCTTTTCTGGAATGGAGAGGTAAACCTCGCGAATCTTTTCGTGGAGACGATTAAAACGTTTCCGCATTTTCTCACGGTCTTCCCGTCCCGCCACGAAAGGATTCACCACTAACTGGAGAAAGATTCGGGCAGGCAGAGGTATGCCGGCGCCCGGAGGAGCAAGTTTAGGTTCGTCACTTTTACCGATTTTTTCCATTGCCCGAGGTTAACGATGAAAAGCCTTTCCTTCAACTCCCTTCCGCGTTTAGGATTTTTCAATGACGCGTAAAAAAGACGATCGTTCTCTCTCGGCGATGATGACCGATCGGCGATTCTGGCCACTCTTCTGGACCCAGGCGCTCGGCGCTTTTAATGACAACGTCGTTAAGAATTCGATCGTGATCCTGATTACTTTTAAATCGGCGACTCTGATGGGTCTCACCTCGGAAAAGCTGGTCGCCCTCTGCGGCGGAATTTTTATTCTCCCATTTTTTCTATTTTCTTCGGTGGCGGGCGAACTCGCG
>JANXTV010000053.1 GCA_025352185.1 Oligoflexia bacterium | reverse complement strand
GGCGAGTTGCCGATGTGAAAAATCCCGGCGAACCGTAACTGGGTCGGAAAGACTGAGTTCGGCTTTAGGTCCCGATTTCTTGGGGCGGGGAAATTACGCGGCTCCGGACGGAGTATCCGGTGGTGCCCAGTTACGGCAAATCGAGTATTTTTCCCATTCGGCTTCGCCGAGCGAAGCGAGGCGAGTATGCCGAATGGGAAAAATCCGATTTGCCGTAACTGCGCATTACTGGTCGCTCCGGCCGGAGGCTCTAAATTTTCCGTTCCCTAAGAAAACCGGGACCAAAGTCTGATTCGGTCGCTCCGGCCCAGTTACGGCTTGCTGGAGTTTTACGAATCGGCTAACTCGCCGCGCTGCGCGCGACGAAGCCGAAACGCAAAACGTCTCAGCCAGCCTACTCACTTTGGATCACGCTCCGACCCAGTTACGGTTCGCCGGGATTTTTCACATCGGCAACTCGCCGAGCTACGCTCGACGGCGCCGACGTGAAAAAATCACTCGGCGAACCTACTCACTTCGGACCTCGCTCCGACTACTTCGTAGCCGTCGCTATGGCAAACTTCTCCGCTCCCGCTCGCCGTGCGGTGTCCATCACTTCGATCGCTGACCCGAGGAAAGATTCCTTATCCCCTTCGAGGATCACGAGTCGGGAGGTGGTCATCGTAAATGCTTTCTTTACCGACGCTTCGAGCGAGGCGTAATCCCCCGCCGCGACGGCCTGTCCGTTAATCTGGATTTTACCCTGGGGCAGCAGGCTAATGATGACGCCTTCGGCTTGGGCCTGCGACGTCTGCGAGGACGCACTAGGGAGGTTAACATCCACTCCGGTATTCGACATCACCGACGAGGTGACCATGAAGATAATGAGGAGCACGAGAAAGATATCGGTGAGCGGAGTAATGTTAATCTCCGCGACGATGTCGGCGTCGTGATCTTCTCCGCCGCCGCTCGCTGATTTTCCCCCACCGAGTCGAATGGCCATGGAAATCGCCTACGCTTTCGTGCCCGGAAGATCCGAAGTTCCGGAGGCCAGAATTTCCGCAAATTCTTCGGTCTGAATTTTTATGAGCAGCACGAAGGAACTCCACCGCGTTTGAAACGCATTAAAAGCCACGACGGCGACCACGGCCACGATAATTCCCGCGGCGGTCGCGACCAGGGCTTCCGAGATGCCGGCGGCGACGACGGTAAAACCGCCCGCTCCCTTACGCGCCATCTCTCCGAACGCTTGGAGAATTCCGACGACGGTGCCGGCGAGACCGATGAACGGCGACGCGCTCGCGATCGTTCCGAGCATCCAGAGGTTCTTCCGCAGTTCCTGATTCAGGATCTGGCGACGCCGCTCAACGGCATCGAGCCACGTCGTTCGAAGGCGTTCGTCTTTCGCGCCCAGACGGTCGAGCGCAGTCTTCAGAAGTTCCGCCGTGGGCAGGCCCCCGTTTTCCACGCAGAGTTTTTTTACTTCGTCCCATTCCTCGCGCAGCAGGCCGTTCATCGCGGTGAGGTGAAACTCGCGGAGCTCGCGGCCAAGCTTACGGAAGCGCCAAATTCTTTCGAAGATGACGGCCCAACCAATGAGCGAGCAAATGACGAGCGGAACCATGGTCATTCCGCCGTGCTTGATCATATCTAAAATAGAAGAGTGTTCGCCGAACATGGTGATTGCCACGATAGGTCTCACCTCCTACGATGTCAATTAACCGATGACCCCGTTCACTCCGCGTCAGAAACTGCGTAACCCGCGAATCATACTTCCTTTCCTGATGGTTTGCGCGATCGGCAGTCTTCTGTCCGGAAGCGCCTGCACCCCGAAAGAAAACGCGCCTTCCTTGACCCTCGGAAAGCCCGCGTATCCTCACCTTTCGGCTGCCTTGGTGAATGAATTTGAACTTTCGGTTCGGCCCCTTTCGACCGCCGCCTGGCGAATCCGCCTCCAGCGAGAATCGACGGGAGACTGGATGCTGACCGAACGTTCCGACGGTGCGGCGACGCCCGATCTCGCCGATTCGCCCCTCATCGAACACTTTCTTAAAACATTAACGACCTTCACTCCCGAGTCGAGTGAAGAAAAGATTCACGACGACGCAGCCGGCTTTACTCCCTTCCGAGTGGAACTGAAACTCGATGGAAAACCCTTTTTCACTTTAGGGGACCCGACGGGAGGCACCGGCATCTATTTTCGGACCCCCGGAAATGAAACGACCTACGTCGCCCGCGGTGCACTCGTCGCCTTCTTAGGCCACCTCCAGAACCCCGCATCGTTCATGAATAAGACCGCCCACCGAGTGGCAATCGAAAGCATCACCGGCCTCGAAATCTTAAAAGAGGCGGGACCCCGCTGGAAGTTCAAGGCGGAAAACGGGGAGTGGAAATCGGAGGGTAAACCGGGGCGGAAACTTTCCGACGCCCAATCTCTGCTTTTTGAAAGACTCCTTCATCAGCGGATCCTTCGCGTATTGAATGAATCCACGGCCCTCCCCTCGGTTCCGGACTGGACACTCCGGATCTCCTCCCCCGGCCCTGCGAACGGGACATCACCGGTGACTGAAGAGATTAGGATCTTCTTCGTCCTCGACCAAATATTCGCCTCGAACCCGGCGCGGGGGAAATTCCCGGTGGAATTCTATCCCGAGATGGCAGGCACTTTAAGGGCTTTCACCCAAGCGGGATTCACGCCGGTTAAATCCGGAATGAAGGAATGACCCCGCTTCGTATCCAGGCCGAAGTGATTCGTCATCGTAATCACGCAAACCTGCATGCCGGCAGCGATTCCCGATTCAATACCCGCCACGCTGTCTTCAAACACCAGCGTATTTGCACCCGGAACACCGAGCATTTTTGCTGCCTTCAGGAACCCATCGGGCGCCGGTTTACTTTTCGGATAGTCTTCGCACCCCAGGATAGCGCGAAAACATTCCGTAATACCGAGTCGCCCTAAGATGGAGAGAATTTCCTGACGGTGGGATCCGGAAACCAGTGCGAGTGGATATTCCGCCGCGAGAGATCTTACGCTTTCCCTCGCTCCCGGCACTTCAATTAAGTCGGTTTCAATTTTCTTCCGGTAAGAATCCAACACTTCTCGGGTCGCATCGATTCGAGAAATCTTCGGAGGGTATTTGCTAAATAAGTAATCCAGCGCGCTTTCCCAGGTCCGACCCGTTACAAAATACGCGTCTTTTGCCGTAACTTGATGGTCCCACGCCCGAAATGTGTCTTCGACCGCTTTCGCCGCAGCGAGTTCAGTATCGACCAGAGTGCCATCCATATCGAAGATTATCGCCTGAATCATGTTTTCCTAGGATGGGATCAACGTCGAAAATATGCAAGTTTTCTCGTAAATTCAGGCATTTTTAGGAGAAAAGGCGAATCCTTAAAATCTGAACCACGGAAAATTTTTGAAAAAAAGCGAAAAAAGCCTTCGGTTCTGCGCTTTTTTTTCCGCACTTTTTTAAAAAAATCGATTGCACGCAGGAAAAAGGCCTCTTACAACCATAAACATAACAGGAGATACATTACCTTATGGCAAAAAAGAAAACGAAGTTCTCGTTCATCAACGAAGTACACGAACACCTCATCAAGGCAGCAACCGTTACCCGCAAAGGCGAAGTTCGTCTTAAGCGTGCAGACGTTCGCTTGATCCTCGAAACCGCATTCACTGCTGGCGCGAAAGCTGCTGCGGGCGGCGAGCGCGTTCGCTTCCCAGTGGTCGGAACCCTCGTTCGTAAGGAAGTTAAGGCTCGCAAATCCGGAAAAGGCATCAACCCTTTCACGGGCGAACCCATGGAAATCAAAGCACGCCCAGCTACGAAGAAGCCTCGTTGGTCCTTCCCTAAAGGACTGAAAGAAACCTTCGCTAACAAGCGTTTCTGGTAAGTGAACCTTCGAGTTTGTGCGTTAAGCCGAACTTGAAAGTTTAAACTTCCAAAAGAAGATTGAAAAGCCGCCCAGGATCCCTGTGGCGGCTTTTCTTTTTCCTTTACGTGGCGACGGATTCTCGTGAAAACAAGGAATGCGTTTAGTCACTTTTGCCACGGGCCCCCTTTCGAATTCCGTTCCTTACCTTGAAAAACTGGGGATCCACACGGGTCCACTCGGTACGGGGAAGATCCTCGACATTGAAGTTGCGGCGGGCATTCTCGCGGGAGACCTTTCCGGATGGAAGTGCCCGGTCGATATGATCGACCTCATTCGAAACGAATCGACCTCGCTACCCGCGTTGAAAAAGATCGAAGCCGCTTTCGCGGGCGGAAAGTTTACCCCGGCCTCGGGAGCCGTGATCGAGGAAAAGGAGACCTGCCTCCTTTCTCCGATTCCGCGCCCGACCTCGATGCGAGATGGATACGCCTTCCGTCAGCACGTCGAAACCGCCCGCCGGAACCGAAACGTCCCGATGATTCCCGAATTCGACCAATTCCCGATTTTTTATTTCACCAATCATCTCGCCGTAACGGGCCCCGGCCCGCTCGCGGTTCAGAAACTGACGCTCGAGAAGCTCGATTTTGAACTCGAAGGCGCGATCGTAATCGGGAAGGGTGGAAAGAATATCCCGAGTTCGAAAGCGGACGAGCACATTTTTGGTTACCTGATCATGAACGACTGGTCGGCTCGTCACCTCCAAATGGAAGAGATGAAGCTTAACCTTGGACCGGCGAAGGGGAAAGATTTCGCCACGTCGCTCGGACCCTACCTCGTCACCCGCGACGAACTCACTTCCGCCGCGATGCCGTCCCCGAAGGGTGAACGCCACGACTTAAAGATGACCTGTACCGTGAACGGAAAGCTACTCTCGAGCGGAAACCTAAAGGACATGACCTGGACCTTCGCGCAGATCGTTGAGCGCGCGAGTTACGGCGCCCAGATCTATCCCGGCGAAGTGATCGGTTCGGGTACGGTCGGGACCGGGTGTTTACTCGAACTGAACGGCTCGAAAATCACAGATAACCAGTGGCTCCGGGTCGGCGACGAAGTCGTCCTCGAAATAGAAAAACTCGGGAAACTCACGAACACCATTCGGGCTGCCGAACCGACTTCCCTCGACGAAACGCTACCGAGGTAGAGATGAAGCTCCGCCTCCACCATTACTGGAGATCCTCGAGTTCCTGGCGCGTGCGCTGGTCGATGGCTTTAAAGGGAATCCACCCCGAGTATCGAGCGGTCAGTCTCCTGGACGGCGAAAGCGAATCGGAAGAGTACCGAAAGTTAAATCCGTTCGGCTACGTTCCGGCTCTAGAGTTTCTGGACGAAAAAAATCCTTCCCGCCGAATCCTTACCGAGTCCGTAGCCATCCTCGAGTTCCTCGAAGAACAGTTCCCGGAAGTCCCACTCCTCCCGAAGGATCCGGTCCTTCGCGCGAAAGTCCGGGCACTCGTCGAAGCGATTAATGCCGGTACTCAGCCGCTCCAAAATCTTACGGCGCAGATCTACTTCGCCCCCGACTCGGACCTCGACCACGTCGCAAAAAGAAAAACTTTCGCCCAGCACTGGATCCGAAATGGTTTTCAAGCCTACGAAGCTCTCGCCGCCCCACTCGCCGGAAAATTTTCTTGCGGAGATGAAATCACCCTCGCCGACCTGGTCCTCGTTCCCCAGTGCTATAATGCGATTCGAAATGATGTATCACTCGAAAAATTTCCGACCATCCTGGGAGTCTACGAAAACGCGGTGAAGACCGAAGGTTACCTGGCCAGCGAACCCGAAAAATTTAAGCCGGCGGGCACTTAATTGTCCTCTCTTAAATTACCCGTTATTCCGCCCACTTAAATATCCGCCTGCGTGCGACTGCGTTACCCTTAAAGCGATTTTAGGTCGTTTTCATCGGAGGTAAACGGCCGGGGTGTATTCTCATCTTAGGCTCGAAGTTCAGGAGCCCACCAACCCCAGGAGGTGCATGATGAGAACGATCAGAACCGAACGGCATTTTGAGGGTAGACACGAAAAGCACGACACCCGGGCGCGCGACGATCCGCGACCGTAGGATCACTCCGCAACCGAATTTATTTTCCTGAATTCGCAGGCCGAACGAATGGGTGCCCACCTTTCGTTCGGCCTTTTTTTATTTCCTCGGGGGCGTTGTTCCCTTGTAAGTAGCCCCCCCGGCCCGTCACACTCGAGGGAGTGTCATCCAGTGATCTCGGCCCGGCCGCATTTAAAGATCCTTTCGCGCTTTTCTCATACCTCGTCGAAACCGGGGGGCGCGTGCTCGTCACCTCGACCGAACCCCAACCCACGCTCATTCGGCTGGGCTACGCCGTCGAAATCCTCGAGAAGGATTTACGACTCCTCGGCGTACCGATCGAATCGCTCGACGCGATCTGGTGGTCCAGGGCGAACGAAAAGTATTCGATTGAAGATACCTTTCGCATTCTCCAAGCGCAGTTTAAGGGTTTGAAACCTAAAAAAGGAATTCTTGCGCTTTCGTTCCTTAAGGTGAGTGCCGATAATCCGTGGAGCGTGCGTACGGTAATGACTCTCCTTCGCCAAACGGGATTCCAACTCTTCCACTCGTTTGAAAGTCCTGACGAGCACCTCTTCTTCTGCCAGCGGGTCTAATTCGAAATTTTACTTTTGCGAGTCCGGAGCCGTTCTCCACCGGTGCGAAATGCTGCGGCAAACTGCGTTAATATTATCCTCACGCGTTAAGCGTGTCACATCACTACCTTTTTCCAATCAAGAAATTGGCACATCGGTTGCTCAGTCACATTACGAAGTTTCAAATTTGTGAAATGCCCCCGCTGTAACCAACACCTCCCGGCTTTGGGAGTGGAGTGTAACTATGAGGCTGAACCCTACGTCCCTACGCGCCTTATTCGTGACTCTCTCGGTCTGTCTTCTTCCGCTATCTGCTCTTTCTGCGGAAAATTCACTCGAGTCAGTAACCACGGATACGGCGAACCTGCTCGTCACCCAGACGGAGCTGGCCGTCCAATACGGCAAATATTCGGAAGCGACGATTTCGCTCTCGGATGCCGGCGAACGAAAAGTCGAATGGAGTATTCTTGGAACGAACATCCCGCCGGGACTTTCGATTTACGATACCCAGACGGCAAACTTAGTCCTTTACGGTACCCCGACCTTCACCGGTACGTGGTGCACGATTTACGTGGCCCACGTGGCCGCGTCCGACGGAATGGCCGAACTGAATGGCCAAGACGAAGTTTGCTTCAGCTCGACCGATAACGATGCTCTCCGCTATCCGAAGTTTTCGAATACGGAACGCTACCTCGATTCTAAAAAACTGAATTCCACTTTCGCCGAAACGATTTCCGTGACGGATACGAGTGGGACGACGTTAAAGGGTGAACTCTACGAAAATTCGTTTCCCGAAAGAACGACGACCGTCGGATTTTCTGGGAATCGATTTACGGTACGCGGCTCGATCGCCACGGCGGGTTCGTATAGCTTTGGACTTCACGTCACGAATGGACAGGGCGTAGAAAACTACCGCCAATACGTCCTGACGACGGAGAACCCACAGGAAAATCCAACCTGCCCGGCGGGATACTACTTTGATTCGAGCCTCGGCTACTGCGTGAGTTCGAACGAAGAAGTGAACTGCCCCGACGGAACTTACTACGAATCATCGTCGAATCAGTGCGTTCAGTACCCGGCTCCCCCACCGACGATTTCATGTTCGTACGGGTATTATTTTGATCCGTTCCTCTCGCGCTGCGTACCGGCTTACGCTGAACGTTGCCCGCTGAACTATTCGTACGACCAATACGAAGGACGTTGCGTCCGTGAACCGTATACTTGCGGATTTAACGAACGTTATGACTACTTCGTAAAAGACTGCGTTCGCGTTTATCGTCAGACCTGTTCTTATAACGAACACTACGACTCCTACCGCGACATGTGCGTACGGGATTACGATTCCTGCTATCCAGGATTCTACTACTCTTATTCCTATAATCGTTGCGTCGCGGTTCGCGAACGTTGCGGCTATAACGAAGTGTACGATCCTCGCTACGGCGGGTGCCGATACATCCATAACGAAACGTCGTGTCCTTACGGAACTCGGTACGACTGGAGCCTAAACCGTTGCGTTTCCGTTTACTCGGGACACCAGCAGTACTGCTCTCCGGGATACCGCTACGATCCGATTCGGCAGACGTGTATCGGATATAATCCGACTCCCGTCCCGCACCCTCGTTCTATCCCAGTGCCTCGTCCGGCTTATTGCCCGCCAGGAACTGGATATAATACGAGCCTCGGTCGCTGTACTTCGGTTTCGGTTCCTCGTCCTCGGCCGACTCTCCCGCGTCCCGTTCCGGGCGGACCTTCGTGTCCTCCAGGCACCGTGTACAACGGTGGTATAGGCCGATGCGGATCACCGACGCGACCGATGCCTCCGACTCGTCCAGGACAGCCTGTCCCTCCGACAAGACCAGGACAACCTGTTCCACCGACACGTCCGATGCCTCCGACTCGTCCGGGACAACCTGTTCCACCGACGCGACCGATGCCTCCGACTCGTCCGGGACAGCCTGTTCCACCGACGCGTCCGATGCCTCCGACTCGTCCGGGACAG
>JANXTV010000016.1 GCA_025352185.1 Oligoflexia bacterium | reverse complement strand
GTAATGCAGCCAGAAAATTAGAAGTTCAGACCCACCGGGAATTAAACGCGGAAGAAATCGCAAATCTCACGTCGATGGTTGATGCCATCAGCCGAGTCCAGGCGGTCATTGAGTTTAATCTTGACGGTACCGTTATCACCGCAAACGAGAATTTTCTGAAGACCCTGGGGTATTCCCTATCGGAAATCGAAGGGAAGCACCACCGAATGTTTTGCGACCCAACCTACACCGCCAGTCTGAATTACCGCGCCTTCTGGGAAAAACTGAATCGCGGCGAATTCGATTCCGGCGAGTATCGCCGCATCGGGGCCGGTGGGAAAGAAGTCTGGATCAACGCTTCCTATAATCCCGTCCTCGATACCGAAGGACGACCTTATAAGGTAGTTAAATTCGCAACCGACATCACGACGGAGAAAAATAAGAGCGCCGAATTCGAGGGGAAACTCTCGGCGGTTTCGAAAGCTCAAGCCGTAATCGAATTTAACCTCGACGGTACGATTACGACCGCTAACGAAAATTTTCTAAAAACTCTCGGATACACTCTCTCGGAGGTCCAGGGAATGCACCACCGGATGTTCTGTGACCCAACCTACGTGAACAGCCCCGCGTACCGCTCATTCTGGGAAAAGCTGAATCGCGGTGAATTCGATTCCGGAGAATATAAGCGCATCGCGAAGGGTGGAAAAGAGATTTGGATCCACGCTTCCTATAACCCGATTTTTAATGCGAATGGGAAAGTCTATAAGGTCGTTAAGTTCGCATCGGATATCACGGACCAAAAAGTGACCGGCCTCGAGGTCGAAGCAAAAATGACCGCGATTTCGAAGGCCCAGGCGATCATCGAATTTAACCTCGATGGCACCGTCATCACCGCGAACGATAACTTCTTGAAGACTCTTGGGTATGAGATGACCGAAATCAAGGGAAAGCACCACCGGAACTTCGTGGAACCAGCCTACGCTAACAGCCAAGAGTACCGAAGCTTCTGGGAAAAGTTAAATCGGGGAGAACTCGATTCTGGCGAATATAAGCGAGTGGGTAAAGGCGGCAAAACCGTTTGGATCAACGCCTCTTATAATCCGATCATGGACGTAAGCGGTAAGCCGTATAAGGTCGTGAAATTCGCCAGCGACATCACCGACATGAAAAAAATGATCGAGTCGGTTGAAGAAACCGCGTCGGCGCTTTCTGCCGCCTCGAACGAACTCACCGCTACGGCGACGCAAATGTCGAGTACGGCAAGTCGAACGAGCCAGGAGTCGCAAACTGCAGCTGCGGCTGCGGAAGAGGTTTCGGCAGGTGTCCAGACGGTGGCGACCAACGTCGAAGAAATGGTGGCTTCGATTAAGGAAATCGCTCGCTCGACTAACGAGTCTTCGCAGATGTCGAAACTGACGCTTACTAAAGCACAGGAATCGAACGCGACGATCGTAAAACTGGGAGTAAGTAGCCAAGAGATCGGTGATGTCATTAAAGTGATTAGTTCGATTGCGCAGCAAACGAACCTACTCGCCCTGAATGCCACGATCGAAGCGGCACGGGCTGGGGAGGCTGGAAAGGGATTCGCAGTTGTGGCGAACGAAGTGAAAGAATTAGCAAAGCAAACGGCGAAGGCTACGAACGACATCACGAATAAAATCGGTGCCATCCAAACCGACACGAAGAGCGCGGTCGATGCCATCAGCGGAATTTCCCAGTCGGTGGAAAAATTAAACGGGATTGCTAGCGTAATCGCCGCCGCCGTCGAGGAACAGACCGCCACTACGAACGAGATTTCCCGCGTCGTCGTGCAGTCGAAAAAAGGCGTCGAGGATATCGCCGGAACCGTGAAGTCAGTTTCCCAAGCGGCAACGGAAAGCACGGCATCCTCGAACCAGACGCTCGAAGCTTCGAAGGAGCTTTCGAAACTCGCCGAGAAATTGAACGCCCTCGTTAAAAAGGGACAGAAGTAACGCTCTCACCCAACTTCCAGGGTCGCAGTCCGGCCTCGCGGTCGGGCTGCGACCCTGGAAAGAACCCGGTAAGTAAAATGACGAAAGTAAAAATCCTCATCGCCGATGACTCCGTCGTCTACCGAAGTCAGATTCGGGCCGCCCTCGCCGGGTTCCCTTGGGTCGAAGTTGTTGGGACGGCCGCAAACGGGAAAATCGCCATTGAACGTTTAAAGCAAGTTCCGACCGACCTTCTCATTCTCGATCTCGA
>JANXTV010000558.1 GCA_025352185.1 Oligoflexia bacterium | reverse complement strand
TCAAGCGTCGTTCCTCGTGGGACTGAGTCTCACGACCTCGGCGAACTCCGCAGTTCTGAATACTTTAATTCCCGTGGCGACCCTCTTAATCGTGACGATCCGGGGGCAGGAAGCTTTAAATTGGAAGAAGGCAGTCGGTTTTATCCTCGCGTTTAGTGGCGTGCTCGTCATTCGAAAGTTCGAGGATCTGCGCTTTTCCGATTCGACGTTCATCGGTGATCTCCTGACGGTTTTTAACTGCCTGATCTACGCGTGTTTCCTTTCGTTTTCTAAGAAGTACCTGGCGAAATACGACGCCCTTTGGGTAACCGCATTTCTTTTCCTCTACGGAACGATCGGGATTAATCTCATCGCGATTCCGAGTTGGCTCGGATTCGTGCCGCCCGTACTCGACGCGCACCTCCTCACGATTGCCTCCTTTGCGATCGTGATCGGAACGCTCGTACCTTACTTCCTAAACTTTTGGGCGCTAAAGTATGCGAAGGCCTCGCAAGTAGCGCTATTCATTTATACCCAGCCGATCATCGCCGCGGCGGTCGCCTATATTTGGATGGGCGATCTCATTACGGCCCGTACGGTCCTTTCTTCGACACTTATTTTTTCTGGTCTACTCATGGGTCTCTACGGAAGCCGTACGATAAAGAAAGTAAAGGGTGAGCGTGTCGCTTGAAAGACCACCGGGGGCGCTCGTTCCATCGCGGCGTTACGCGGGATTCTGGATTCGCGGCGTTGCGTCCATCATCGACGACGTCCTTCTAACGATCGGATCCCTGGGGCTAACGTACTTCACTCTCTTTTTGATTTTTTCGATACTCCGCCCCGCCCCGACTTTCGGGGAAGCGTTCACCGGCGGATTTATCCAGACGATTAACCTCGCGGCGATGGTCGCCCTGTCGATTCCGTACTACGTTCTCTTCCACTGGAAATACGGTGCGACTCCGGGAAAGCTCATTCTAAAAATTCGAGTGATTCGGGATATCGACGACGGAAGCTTAAGTCTCGGGCGGAGCACGGCACGACTCTTCGCGCAGATCCCTTCGATTGCGACCTTCGGAGCCGGATACCTCATGGCAGCTTGGAATCCTAAAAAGCAGGGGATTCACGACTTGATTGCCGGTACGGTGAGCATCCGTCTCGATTCCGAATTCGGGAACCGGGGCTAAAGGATTCGAATGGGTGTCAGAAAAATGTCAGAAACGCGTCGGTCTAAAAATCAGCCCGCGCGGGGAGTTTCACCGAGCGAAACACGCCAGAGTTCGCGGGAGAACGAGCGGACTTGTTCGAGGTATTCGTAGAGGTCGGCACGATATCCGTCGCGCCCTTCGAACGTTTCAAACTCCATGCGTTCCGAGTCGCGGTGGAGAGCGGTGAGTGCGGCCGGTAGCCCTTCAGTTTTAAGGATCTCGATGTACTTCGGGCGATCAAGTTTTACGACGGCATCGGTCAGTGGATTTGAAGGGTTCGACATAAAAAAACACTAGCATATCACTCCACGAAGGGAAGCGCCCGAACCCCGAAATTGGGGTAACGATGGTCCGGGCGCTTCCGTGGAGGAAAGCTATTCAGCGGCGATATTGATCACGCGGATAGCATCTCCCGCGATGATCCCGGTGGCTACGACCTGAGTCTTCCCGTCTTGGAAGAGGCGCATGGCCGCATTACTGCCCACGACTTTTAGGGTGAGGCCGGTTTCCTGGCTATAGATCTGGAGTGAACAAGGACGGCCGTCATTCTGCTCCGCGAGGGTGCAGGTGAGGACGCCGTGAACATCCACTTTCGAGGCATCTCGGGCATCGAGTCTCGCGGCTGCGACATTTCGATCCCCTCGATCTGATTTATCCGTACCCGCCCAGGCCACAACTGCTAGGCCTACTGCCTGCAGAATGACTAGGTGAGTAAATAGTGAGCGACCCATGAAAGACCTCCGTTTCGTTCGGTGGGTAGACGACTCCCTTCCGGCGCTTATGCACTCATCCTGAGTGAAGCGACGGCTGGGTTTTCTAGACTGAATTCGTACTGTAAGCGGGGGTTTAGGTTTGCCCGTTTAGGTTGGGCTACCGGGAAGGATGGTGCCTTCTTATATATAATGCTGATGTATAAATGCCGTCTCGTCAATCCCCTGTTTTAAAGCTTTTTTTGCTCGCTTTTACGCGGTGGGAGCGGCTCGGCCGGGACTTCGGAGCCTTCCGGCGGGGGGGGATTTGACCCGGGGAGTAAGGATCGGTATCATCTTGAGATTGTCTGAAATGAAGTGAATCCATACGGCGCACCGCGTGCCCCGGGAGTATCCTATGTCGACCTCAAGGAAGAAGTCGGAAGCCAGTGAAGTGAATTTTGTCTGCTCGGAACTGATCCGAACTTTCGAGAAAGAACGTTGGGTCGAACTGATAGAAACCCTTGAAAGGGTGTCCGAAGTAGGCGAGAAGAATGGTCGTCGCGAAATTTCGATCCAAGCTCAGTCTCTGAGATCTTCGATCGAAAGTCGCACACGAAAGGCGGAATCGACGCCGTTCGGTGAAATGAGTGACCAGTACGACCTACTGATCTCGAGCTTGAAACAGCAGCTCTCGCATCTCGCCTGGACGAAAGAATTTTCCGCTTAAGTGAGTTGATCGGGATGTAGCGCAGCCTGGCTAGCGCATCTGCTTTGGGAGCAGAGGGTCGAAGGTTCGAATCCTTCCATCCCGACCAAAATCTAAAAAACCCTGTAAGTTTAAGTGCTTATAGGGTTTTTTTATTTCTAAATCCCAGAAAACTCGAACTCTCAGATTTGGTTCTCCGGTTCTCATACTACTCTTAGGGCTTAGTTTTGAATCGATATGCGGGATTCGCCGGACTCAGGAGAATTCAGGCTAGTACCTTGCTCGATTTTGTACGCGAGGTCCCGGAGCCCGGCTTCTGTCTGCCGTTTCTTGTCCTCAAGTTTTTCGAGGCGCGCCTTGCAGAGTCGGATGATCTGGTCGGATTTGTCCCCGGAGCGAGCATCGCGAACGCATTCTCGATGTCTCGCTCGACTTGAACCAGTTCCTTTTCCCGGACCTCCTTCTCGGCGACTTCGTCCTTCGATTGCTCCAGCCTGAGCGCGATGGAACGCTCTCCAGGTTTCAGCAAATAGCCATCGTCGGATAACCGCTTGTCCAAGTGCTCGAGTATCTTTTGTTCCAGCGCCTCGTTTTACTGCAGCCCTTTCCACTCCTGAAACTCGCTCGGGCGAATCTTGAATCGGGCGATATTTCCGTCGTGGAGGCTGAGAATTTCCGTTTCGATTAGCTTGAACAGCTCCGCCCGATCCGTCTCCGGAAGGTTCCTCGCGAGCAAGAGGCCTTCGATTTTTCCAACCACCTGCGCTCCGGGAATTTTTTCAAGGATGACAGCGCGGACGATGTCTTGGATCTCGGAGCGGTATTTCAGCTTCAGGAGATTCGGTTCTCCCATCGTCTGCTGGATCGCCGAGTAGCGCTGGGAAGAGCGCGTGTAGGCCCAGACGTACAGGTCCCGAAACAAAGAGACGTCGTTCTTCTCGTAAACCCCGAGGAGTGATTTGATGTAGGCCTCCGGCTCGACGTCCGTGAACGAAAGGGGCTTCAGATTCTTCTTGATCAAAGGGATGTTCGCGACCAGGCGCGAGGTCCGTTTGTTCACGTCCTCAAAGGCCTGCATGTAAGAGAGGTGCACCAGTGAGAAGAAGGACTGTTCGAACGGGTCCTCGATGCGATTCAGCTTCTCGACAAAGATCCGGAAACACTCCTCCAGAATGTGCGTATTTTCGAGCGGCAGGTAAACGGTACCGGCGATTCCGACCACGATTTGCCGGATGCGGCCCGAAGCGCCCGGATCACCTAAAAGGTTTTCCGAGAGGAGCGCGTGGACGCTGCGGATTTCATGCGAGCTGATCTCGGTTTCTGCGGCCGACTCGATGACGTATTCGATGGCTCCTTTGTGGTTCAAGATCATCTGGGCCTCGGCAGCGTCCTTGCCCGCGGCGTTTTCGCCAAGCTCGATCAGCCGCTTCGTCTCCAGTAGGGAATAGGTGTTTCCCTCGAGACGGCTCGAGTTCCAGGACAGGTCGATCAGCAGGCGGTTCAGGATATTCCGCGCGTAGGTCCCCGCCGGCCGCACCCGGCTTTCCACGGTACCCGTTTTCAGAAGTTCTGTGCGATTCGTAGCGGTTAGATAGAAGGTCCGGTTCGGTTCGTACGATCGGAGGAAGTTCTGATCGTAGCCCACCGGCGTCCGTGCTTGGAGAGACTGGGAGACGTATTTCAGGAGAGTCTCGCTCACTTGGGAGAGTAAGATGTCTTTAAACGGTTTCGGGGGCTCGGCCTGCGGTGATGGAGCTTTGGTCGCGCTTCCTCGCGTGGATACGTAGACCCGCGCGCGCGCGGCCCCCTTTGCTTCGAGAACTCCGCGCGCCACTAAGGCGGCGAGTGCACGGCGAACGGCTTTGCGGTTGCCTTCGTCCGATTTTGATAATCCCGCCGCCTGGGCGACGCTCGCAACGCTGATTTCCGGCGTTTCCTTCAGCAGATTCAAAACGAGCGCTTCGAGGTCGGTCTTTTTCTTCTTTTCAGCCATCAGTCCTTACAGAGTTAGTATCGGGACATTAAATGTCCCGATAGATCGATTATAGCCGGTTTAATGTCCCAAATGCAACTATTGGGACATATTATGTCCCGATTTGAGAGAATTCAGTCCCAATAAATGGGTAGATTATACGTAATGCGCCATGACCTTACTGGTTGTTGACGCCTATTGTCAGACAGGGTGTGGACTGCTAAGAAGAATACGCAATGGATTACTTCGCGCTTCAGAACTTAAAGGCGAATCACCGATCGCTTCGCTTTTTAGCCGCCGACTATTTCCCGCTGATGGCGCATTTTTTTCACGCCGCTTTTTTACGCTCGAATCGGCGTTCGATTCCATTCGCTGATCTCGTTTCGCAGTTGGAGGATATTCTTTACTCCCTTCGGCGGAAACAAGGAGAGGCAATTTATCCGAAGTCGGCTCGTGAATACCTCGACGACTGGTGCGCCCCCGGTAGTCCATACCTACGGAAGTATTACGTTCAGGGAAGCGACGATCCGGAATGCGACTGCCCGAAACGGAGCGGGCTTTGGAATGGGCTCGGGGCCTTCTCGAAGAGAATACGTTCGTGGGTACGGAGTCGCGTCTACTGACGGTCTTTTCCCTCTTGCGTGAACTCGTTCAGCAAACCGAGTACGACGTCGAGTCGCGCGTCGTCGCGCTCGAGACGGAGCGCGACGAAATCGATCGAAAAATCGAAAAGGCGAGATCGGGGGTACTCGACCGACTCGATACGACTCAAGTGAAGGAGCGCTTTTAC
>JANXTV010000554.1 GCA_025352185.1 Oligoflexia bacterium | reverse complement strand
CGGCCCGCGCGGCGATCGACGAAGAACTTCTCGGATAGAACTTTCCGATACTTTAAATATCGGTAAATAAAGGACCCTCGATGACCCACCCGACTGCCCCGAAGAAAAATTACCGCTACTACGATTTCATTATGGTGGCGTTCGTAACGATCCTCCTCACTTCGAATTTAATCGGTGCCGCGAAAGTATGCGAATGGCACGGATTTACGTTCGGAGCGGGAATCTTTTTCTTCCCGCTTAGCTACGTGTTCGGCGACATCATGACGGAAGTTTACGGGTACGGACGGGCGAGAAAAATCGTCTGGGCAGGTTTCGCCGCGATGATCTACGCAACGGTAATGGCGGAAGTCATCATTCGGATGCCGCCGTCTCCGATCTGGCCGAATCAGGGCGCACTCGAAACGATGTTCGGCTCCACTTGGCGAATCGTGGTGGCCTCCCTCACGGCGTACTTTATCGGCGAATTTACGAACTCATTCGTGATGGCGAAGATGAAAGTGGCGACGAAAGGAAAAATGCTCTGGATGCGAACGATCGGTTCTACGATCGCCGGCGAATTTGTCGACTCCATCATTTTCTATCCGGTCGCATTCCTCGGAATCTGGGAGACGAGCCTCGTCATTAAAGTGATGATTGGTAATTATTTTCTGAAAGTCGCGTGGGAAGTCGTCATGACTCCCTTCACGTATAAAATTGTCGCGTTTCTAAAGCGCGCCGAAAACGAAGATTATTTCGACACGGACACCGACTTCACGCCGTTTAGAATTTCCACTTAAAGGAAAAACCGCCGTGCCGAATAACGCCTCGAAAGCCTTACCCCTCCTCGTAACCGGTGCCGGTGGTTTCGTCGGCGCGCGATTCGTCGAGCGATGTAACCGTCGAAATATTTCGGTCATCTCGGTCGATGCTCCCGAATATTTTCAGGAACGCTCAGAAAACCGGGGGCTCAATTACGGAGAGATCGTCGACCGCGAAAAACTTTCCCCGTGGTTAGAGGCAGAAACTTTAAAACGGGGCAGCGCTCCCGTGCGGGGTATCGTTCACCTCGGTGCGTGCACGGATACCGGAGAACTCGACGAAGTTTATCTCGCGAAGATGAACCTCGATTATACGAAAATGATTTGGAACTACTGCGCGCGCGAGAAGGTGCCGCTCGTTTACGCTTCGTCAGGCGCTACTTACGGCGCCGGGGAACTGGGCTATGACGACGACGACGCGCTCACGCCGAAACTGAAACCACTGAACCCGTACGGGGAATCAAAGCGGGCATTCGACGAGTGGGCGTTCAGTGAAGAGCGCGCGGCTCGGACCCCTCCGGCTTGGGCGGGTTTTAAATTCTTTAACGTCTATGGATTCGGCGAATCCCATAAAGAAAAAATGGCGAGCGTTATCCTCCATTCGTATCGCCGCATTCTCGAGTCGGGAGTCGCAAAACTTTTCGAAAGCTACCGCCCGGAATACCGAAACGGCGAACAGAAGCGCGATTTTATTTTTGTCGAAGACGTGGTCGACGTACTTTTTTTCGCGCTCGAAAAACCAATCCGCCGCGGAGTTTATAACCTCGGTACGGGTACGGCCCGCACGTGGCTCGACCTGGCCCGAGCGACCTTTCGGGCGATGGGGAAACCTGAAAAAATTGAGTTCATTCCCGTCCCGGTCGAACTGCGCGAGCGTTACCAATACTTCACCGAGGCAAAGATGGAGAGACTCCGAGCGGAGGGCTACACGAAGCCCTTCACCCCCCTTGAAGTCGGAGTCGCCGCGTATATCGATCGCCTTGCACGGTCTAAGTAGCTGAAATTTAATGCATTATTGGTTTATACGGCTTGTCCCTGATTTAACTCGCCGCACTGTAAGTTGCTTGCAATAAAAGTCACCCCATAGTAACTCTGCGCGTTATGAAGTGGGAAACGGTTTTGGGGTTAAGTGTCACTCTCGCGTTGTCGGCGTCCGCGTTTGCGGCCGACACGGAGATGCTAGGAATTTCGGAAGGGTACGCCCAGAGCACGGCGTTTCACCAAACCCTGCGCCCGAATCTTCCGGGCTTGCGGGCAGCGACCCAAATCGGGGCTGAAGTTTATGACTTCCGTGCCCCTACGTTCGAAATTTTTTCGGGCCCGGTTCGGGGCTATCCTACTACTTCCATTTTTTTCTGCCGCGTGGTGGACGCGAATGGCGCGGTGGCGGATCACTTTTCGACGGACCCGAAATGCGAAGGAATAAAAGATGCGGTTCCCGATGTTCTGGGATCCATCCTCACGGCAGCAATGCCCGGCACGATTCCACTCCCCCGGTACATCCACCCGAAAACAAACGCGACGTGGGTTACCCTGAAGGGGTGGGAAGCGGAACATTCCGGGTTTAAATTCGACCGGAATCTCGGATTCGTTTATCCCCTTGAAGAAAATGCCCAGACAGTCTCGGAAGAAAGGGCAACCTGGATTCCCGTATATGGCTACCGCCGTAAGGGCGGAAACTTTGACCGTTTGTATAGCCGAATGGCGAATGAAAATCCGAAGGTGTTCGAAAACCAAGGGGTCGCTTTCTATACGTCGAAGGAACCCACTTCGGAAAACGATGTCCCCCTCTATCAATATAATTTCGAAACCGGGACGCACCTCCTTTCGTTGGCTTCCTTTATACCGAGCGCGACTCGAGATGCGACACTCGGCTATATTTCACTCGTACCGGTAGAGGACCGCGCCGCTCTACGCCGTTTCGTTCGACCCCTAAAATCCGGGCCGGCGGTCGAATTTTGGACTCTCGTCGGGAAACTCCTCTACTCCGAACGAGCCACCGAAGCGGTGAAGACGCGCTCGTGGTCGCCGTACCAATTCGAGTTCGACGAAACGATTGGTTACGTCCGCACGAAAGGACCCCGAAAATGATCCTCACCATTACCGCACTCCTTGCGAGCCAGGCCGCGTTCGTCGCGCCCTCCTCGACCGACCCCGTCCAGGCGGTTTACCGAAAGCTAAACGGCGGCGCCACGATTTCTCCGACATCGCCCCTCTACTTAAAGATGAAAGAGAAATGGGATACGGGCGACCGCGCGGGCGCGGGCGAGATGGCAACCCACACGAATTCATTTTACGAACTGACCGTCCTACAGTTTGCATCGAAGCTCCTGAGCCTGGATACCGATCCATTCGTAGCCCTCAACGATTTTCAGGCCGATGTATTCGGTGTGATTCGGGATCGACTCGATTTCCGAACGCTCCTGACGGGCGACTTTCGCTACGTCGACTCTCGCCAACGCGAGGACTCGGTCTCCCGAGGCGATAATGATCACTTCGACCAGGCCGTCGCGGCCGGCGGTCGCCTCACTCAGATTTTAAAGCGGGAAGACCTTCAGTGGAATGACACCGGCATGACGGGCCAAGCCGCCGGACTCCTCACGACTCGCGGATTTGCCCAGAAATATCTATCCGCCGGCACGAACCGACGGGCCGTCATCGGCTCCTTCACGATGTTCCTCTGTTCACCGATTGCGGAATGGCGCGACGCGAGTCTTCCCGACGACCGAATCCGCCGCGACATTGAGCGAGTTCCCGGGGGAAATGCGCTCACCTTCCAAACCGAGTGCCGCGGATGCCACGCTCCGATGGATGGTATGGTCAGCGCGTTTAATGAATGGGACTTCACGAACGATACCGTTTCGTATCTCGGTGACCACGTTATGGCCGCGAAGGTAAACCAAAATTCGTCGTTCTATCCTGACGGCTACGTGAGCGAGGATAATTCGTTCATGAATCGCACGGGTACCCACCAGCAGTCCTACTTCCAGTGGGGAACCAAGGTTAACGGGAAGGGTCCGAGAGATTTCGGTGAAATGATCGCGGAGTCTGGACGATTTCCGACTTGCATGGTGAAGCGCGTGTTCGAGCACCTTTGCCGAAAGTCGGCCACCCAATATCCGAACGAGATGAAAGAATGGACAACCCATCTCAAAGATAAAAATTTCGATCTCCTTACGACGTTTGCCGAAGTCGCGAGTAGTGATGCCTGCCTGAACTAGGAACCGAGAAACTTATGAAGAAGAATAGTACCCCACCCGCAACTCTCACGACGTTAGTCCTCATCGCCTACCTCGGGATTTCGGCCGCCGCTTCGGCTAACCCGCCGGTCGCCATCCGAAATGCGGAGGAAATCTACGCCGGTCTAGCCGGGGCTACGGGAGTTTCTCCGGCCGATGAAGAAGTTCGCACTTACTTTAAAACGGTCCAGGGGCGACTCCCTCGTAACGGCGTCGTAACGGAAACAACTGCGCCGATGCGTTTCGCCTACCTCGGTCTCTCGGAAAAGTTCTGCTCAAAAATGATTAACCAAGAATTTGCGATCGACGATCTCACCGCACGGCGAATTCTGAAAACCGTGGATGTTTTTTCGGACGTCTCCCAGTTTACGCCCTCGGTGATCAGCGCGACCGTCGGAAGTCTATTCACGTCTTTTCTAAATCGGGCGCCGAGCACGGATGAAAACGCGATCCTCGCCGACACGATT
>JANXTV010000537.1 GCA_025352185.1 Oligoflexia bacterium | reverse complement strand
AGCTCGGGATCGTTCCATGCGCATCGGCGAAATTCTCGTACGGTAGCCGTTCACCCGCATCACGGTGATCCCCGTTAAGTTTTGGGACGCCATGGTGACGATAAAGAGTGGAATTCCGATACTAAGAAGACTTGAAACCGAAAAAGTCGGGGCGGTAAAATAGAGATGCGTCCAAGCCAGAGATATCGAATCGACCCGCAGTAGATGCATTGAAGTACTGAGTATCGATCCCGTGATTAGAACGCCCATCATCGTCGAGCGGGGAAAAAATCTCCGCCCCCCGAGGTAGGCGACGCACATTCCGCCGACGAGCTGCGGTTGGGCCGTGAGAGAAGAAACGGCATCGAGCGAAAAATGAAGGAGAACTCCCCCGAGCAGGGCGGCCGCGAAGGCGACTGGAATTCGGTCCATTATTCTTTCAAAAATGCCGGTTATTCCGAGTAGAAAAATGAGGAATCCGGAGAAGAGAAAAGCGCCGATCGCCTCCGAGACGGGTATTCCCGGTAGGCTCGTTACGAGGAGGGCCGAACCGGCGGTAGACCAGGCGAGAAGTATCGGAGTTCGGTAATAGACCGAGAGTACCGTACCGAGGAGACCCATCGCGAGGCAAAGGGATCCGAGCCAGGATCCCGCCTGCTCCGGACTTAATCCGGCACTAGTCGCGGCCTGGAAAACAAGAACCGCGGAACTACTGATCCCAATGAGTGGAAGGATGATTCCGGCGATGAATGCCGATAGCGAAGCGTCTCGCCGAAGTGTCTGCATCCCGCTAGCGTAAAGCCTCGGGCGTTTTACCGAAAAGGATATTTGGGTACCCGTACATTGGAACGGCTTATTATTTGCCGACGCGCCAGGTCTCGTTTAACCTAAGTTATGCCTGAACCGTCACTCCTCTTTGCGGGCCTCGTCTTTGGCACTCTGGGCGTTTACGTCTTTAAGGAAGGAAGACGACTGACCCATGTCGGGAAAATAATTCTCGGAATCGCTCTGATTATTTATCCATACTTCGTTTCTTCCGCCCTCCTGACGTGGATTATCGGCACCGTCCTATTTCTGATCTCGTTTAAGATCTAAAGTTCACAAGTGGATAAATTTTTCGGGTCGCCGCATCGAATTCTTGCCGACAGATCGTCCGTTCTATAAACGGTCGGCGCAATCGCGGTGACGAGGTAAAGGCCAACCTGCTCAAGTCGAAGTGTATTTTTTCTATTGATGCCCAGGACTTCAAACTTAAAAGGAACCGTACCGTTACGCAGGGACTCGAGTTCCGCGGGGAGAAGACGAACTCCGACGACGCTTTCTCTCCCCCATAGATCGAGTCCCATATTCTGTAAATTTCCTTCTCCCAGGGAGGGGGCATTACCGCGCAGGCGTATTTTTACTCTCCCCGTTAGTTCGCCCCGGAGACGAATATAAGCATATTCGGTGGAGAGCGCGCCGAGTTTCCCCTCCTTCAGTAATTCATCGTCGCTGAGTCTGAGGTACCCAGGATTCTTCACGACGACCAGATCCCGAGACTCGGGAAATGGAATTTCGATTGTGGGAACGAGCCGGGTGCGCATCCCCCGGCGGGAACCTCGCGGAAGCTCGGGGTGATCGCTAAAGACGTTATGGCGAGCAACATTAAAGAGCAGCGGATGCTCCGTCCCCTCTTCGAATTTACCTTTAAATTTACAAGTTCGATGTCCGATTCCGATGGCGACGGGGCAGTGGTACTTTCGCTCGACTACCTTTCCGGCACGATCAACGTGGACTTCGTACATCCACTCGATGTCGAGGCGACGCCCGTATTTTTGCATTTGGTTTTCGGTCTTACTCGCCGACCCCATCGAGTCCTCGTCGGTAAAATACACGGTGTACCGGATGTGAGTGCTGCCATCGGTTTCGCCCGTCGTAGAGTAACCGAGAAAGAGGTAACGATCGTCGTCGGGTTTACGGGTTTGATCGCTCCGAGCGACCAGCACGGGCGAATGGCGTAGGACTAATTCACTCGGCGCCGCGTTCACTACGGATATAGGAAAGAACAGAGAAAGTAGGAAAAGCGCCATCCTTGGTGCCCTCGTCGAAAATTTAAAAACTAGGCGTCTCGGGACTCCGCCTCGGTTGCCGATTGAGTAACGGGTCCACCCAGTCTTCGAATCTCATCGAGGTACGCTTCGAGGATCTTCTTTTCCATGACCACGCGGGTAGATTGATTTAACGGATGCGCGACATCTTTAAAGGTACCGTCTTTACGTTTCTTGCTCGGCATCGCCACGAACAACCCCGTCGTACCGGAAATAATTTTTAGATCACGAACGACGAAACAATCGTCGAGCACAATCGTGATGTAAGCTTTCAGTTTATCCTCGTTTACGGGAAAAACCTTAATCTCCGTGATCTCCATCCCTTAATTCTAGGAGGAAGGGGTAGAGAATTCAACTTCCGCGCAGTCGGAGGGCGTATGAATTAGCTAACCGACTCAAAATGGAATTCACCGTCTTTTACCGTAATCTTGACGTTCTTTCCCGCAGTGAATCGACCCTCGAGTAACCCGACCGCGAGAGGGTTTTGAATTTCCCGCTGAAAGACGCGTTTCATAGGGCGCGCACCGTAGTCCCGGTCGTACCCTTT
>JANXTV010000322.1 GCA_025352185.1 Oligoflexia bacterium | reverse complement strand
AGCCGGTAGAGCTGGTCTTCCGAGAACTGGGCTTTCTCGTCATTCAGCACCCGCGAAATGTAACTGGCCTGTAAGCCGAGTTTTTCGGCGATATAGGACTGGGTCATCACGGGTCGGTCTTTCCGAAGGTTCCGGATCCGTTCTTTCACACACGATTTATAGTTCCAGTAAGTCGTCGTTTTCATAAAAGAGCTTGTAACGCAGCGCGCATTACGGCGCAATCATTATTTTAATTAAATTAAAAAAAGAAATAATTAAATTAAAGTAATTTCACTAATCTACCGTTAAGATTAAGGAAAATGGCGAACGTAAAGGCACCTAAAAAGGGTCTAGATCGCATAGACCGCCGGGGGAAGATCGTCGAGGCAGCCCTGGCCGCTTTTATTGCGAATGGGATCGGACCGACCACGATGCGGGACGTGGCGAAGCGAGCAAAGGTAGACCCGCCTCTCATCCATTACTATTTCAAGGACATCGAATCACTCCATCTCGCGGTGATCGGCCTCGCCCTCGCAGACTTAAAAGACTACAGCCTGCGTGTGGCCGATACGCTCACCCACGACCCGAAAGCGTGGATGCGCGAGTATCTGAAGGCACCGCTCATTTGGATCCAGGAGAAAAGGGAGCTGATGTTCCTCTGGGTATATTTCTACACCCTCGCGTGCCGCCCGGGAGCATTTCGCGATTTAAATAATCAAATCAGGAAAGGGGGGCGTGAGCGCATCACCTTTATGGTTTTTCGTGGCATCGAAAGCGGAGTGTTTAAACTGCCGCCCGGACTTACGACCGACGACGCTGCCCTCGAGATCCAAAGTTGGATGTCGGGTGCCGGAATCGTATTCGCGAGCGAAGACGGCGTCGACTACCAACGGGTGGTTCGTCTTCTCGAGCAACGCGTCTTTAATTTACTCGGGTGCAGCGATCCGATTTAGGAGTTCTTCGCGTCGTCGCCACTGAGGCGAGTTTTTAAGTCACTCCAAAAAGGGGGAGCCTGGCGCGTCGATGGAGTCTTCGCAGCTTTCAGGATTCGAATGAGACGGCGCACTTTCGAGCGATCCGATTTCGACTTTTCGCCTTCCCACTTTAACCCGATGATCTGCTCAGCTCCCGCGCCCGTGCCGGCGCGTTCCCACATCACCCTCGACTGTAGGTTATAAACCGTTCCTTCGTACTGGAACTCTAGCGTCACGATTTCGTCCTTCAAAAATCCCGAGTCGATAGTCGTAACTCCCGCTCCGCCTGCTGCGATATCTTTCAGCGTCGCTTTCTTCGGAGTCGCTCCCACACGGGTGACCGAAGCGGGGAAATTTACCACGTATCGAATATCGGTCTCCCACCAGCGCAGACGGGGATTTAAATAAATATTCCGCGCCTTCGGCCGCGCGAGGTACGCAATCGCTGCAATACAAAACGCATTCGAAAGAATGATCGGGAAAACAGGATCGGTTTGGTTCGTGGCGATAAACTCTATAACCCCGCGGACGATTCCGTACGCACATAAAATCATGGCGATAAAGTAAGCGGTTCTCTTCGTCATGATAATCAGAAGTCCCAGGATAACCGGGAGGAGAAAAATTTCTAGATTTCGAAGGGTCGTATTCAACTCGTAGACTTCCCGGGTCGCCGAGAAGAATGAAATTCCGTAAAATCCGGCCGCGAAGGAAAGGTAAATCACGGGAGTCAGGAACTGTAGAATCGCCAATAATAGAATGGGCCACGGGCGTCTGATCATAGGTAGGAAATCTCCTCGTACCGTTCATACTGCGGGGCGGATAATGCGATTAGATTCTAGTTTCACACACTTTACGCAAAGCGGATATGACGGCGGATTGACGCTCATTAATTTTCTTAAATCCGTCACCATGACGCAGCCATTCTCGTAATTCTAAGTGAAAGGAGATCGAAGCCTATGAGTCGATCTAATCTAGCCCGTTTTGGGCTCTTAGTCAGTGTCGTGAGTGGTTTAGCAGCGCCCGCCCTCGCTTGGGCGGGAACGGAAGCGAGGGACCGCGGAACGGCCAGTCAGTGGTTAAATCAGAATACTGAGGACGGACCCGCCGCTCGAAAGACTGTTCGTGAAAATGCGGACGAAGTAAAAACGGGCCAATCCTCCACCGTCCATCCCGATCAGGAGAACCAGTGCAGTTGTTGCTAGAAGATATAAAAAGGAATCCCCCTGCCCGAGGCTGAATTCGAGAGAATTCGGCCTCGTTCCTTTTCGGGGGATGGTCCCCGATCCTAGTGAACCGAGGCGGGGAATCGTATGCGCTTTCGGTAAGGAATTAAAATTCCACCCGTATCGAAATATGCCGAAACTCGAGGTACTCCAATCGACTTACCGTGATAGCGAAGGAGATCGCTACAATCCTGGTTATCGATCTTCAAGACACGTGCAATATCCTGTTCTTCGTCTTTCTGAATAAGCCGAAAGCTTCCGCCGGGTAACATCACAATCGCTTCTGCTTCATGTTCCGCGTGGTTCATTCCGGTGTAGAAGAGCATGATTTTCGTATTCGTGAATTTTCCCTTCTTCATTTCTTCGGCGATCACATCCCGTGCTTTCGTATAGTTTCCCCAGTCGTCGTCGGAATAGGTCCACACGTGGTAACGACCCTTTACGGCCCCACCCGCGGGCGGGATGATCTCGTCCCATTTTTCGGAAACTTTCTTATATTCGAGGTCGTAAAGCATTTTCACGAAAATTTCGGCCTTCTTTGCCGACGGGTCTTCGGCCCCGCCGACGCAGTGGAGATTTTCGACGGCGAGTCCGTTTTTTAATTTCCCTACCGAAACGAGATATTGAAATACCTCGTAAACTTCTAGCGGGTCGTGACCCCTCGCCGTTGCGATCGAAACATTTTTCGCAGAGTCTCGGCTCTTCGTCGCGTATTCCAGCGCTACCCACGCCGGGCCCTTATGGCTATCGAAGCTCCCATCATCGATCATCGACTTCACGTCTTCGAGTAGGTAATTTCGACGTCCCGGACCGTCTTTAGCCGGACCGAAACGTTCGAAAGAGTTTTTTTCCTCAGTCTTTACGATTTCATAATCCTTAAGATCGACCGTATTTTTATCGCTATCGGTAAAAGTTCCACCTTTCCCAATCTTTTCGCGATAAATCGCGAAGTCGGACGTGGACATCTGTACGGATTCCTTCAAATCTCCGGACGCTCCCTCTTTACGAAAGACCTTAATTTTTGTCGGCAGAAAGAGAAGGTTGTCATCGAGATCAAAAACGAACTCGACCGGCTTTGGATTATATTTCCCGGTATAATAAAAGGAGTTTCCAACGTCGGCGATCGTCGGTCCCTTTCCGGGTAGTTTCATTGCCTTCCAAACTTCGTCGACGTATCCCTGTTGAGACTTTGCGAGTTCGGCGGCAGGAGTTTTTGGATTCCAGGTGAGGCGGTTCAGTTCTTTTACGAACTTCCAACCGTTCTTTTCAAACTTACCAATTTCCGGAATCAGTGCCGCAAATTTCCGAAGGCGTACGAGCGCTGCCTTGGGGGCCTCGACGGACCCTTTATCATACTGGAAATACCATTTCATAAAACCCGTTACGCGCTCGATAATCTGGGTAATCTCTTCTGGTGAAGCACGCTTTGAAAGGTGTGCGGGAATGTTTGGGTCACTCGCAAGGTTTTTCAGTACGCGAGACATCCCGTCGACGTCTCCCTTATAGAGGGCCCATCGGATTTGCTTCGCGGCGGTGAGGGGAACTTCGAGTTCGGTGTGGCCGGTGAGGTCGGCGATCACCTGCCGGATGATCCCGACGTCAAAGGCGACCGCGGAACCGGGACTCCGGCGGATAAAATCCTTAACGCTAGCCTCGTATTCGGCGACGAGCCACGAATCTCCGTTTAAAAAATAGAGGACCTGGTCTTCGGCGTTATCAAAGTGCCCGCTAAAGTTTAAACTCCCCGTTGAAAAGTAGCTCCGCGATTTCCCATATTCGCGGACTCGCATTGCGCTCGACTTATCGTGGAGGAGGTAACGACCCACGGGCTCACCGTTTCTGACGGTTTCCGGTACCAGACTTCCAGTCGCCGCGTCGACGGCGCCGCGCTGATACATGTAAATTTTAAAAGTACCGAGGAATTCGGGATCGAGGCCGCGATTC
>JANXTV010000475.1 GCA_025352185.1 Oligoflexia bacterium | reverse complement strand
CCGTCCCCGCGCGTTCGGAGTCGGTTTTTTAAGGTCGAAGCAGCGTGTTCGAGGGCCGCTTGAACGTGGGAAATGGAGTCGCCGACTTCTTTCGGGGTCACATCGGGGAATCCCGCATTCTTAAACGCGGATGTGAGCGTTTTCCAATCTCGGCTCTTCGGATTTAACTTCACCATGTCTTGCTTCAGGTAGTCTTTTAGCCAGCGGTAACCACCGAAGGACTCCGCATTTAGGTTTGCTTCGAGGGAGTTGGGTGAATAGGCGGTGAAGACTCCACCGACGAGGGCGACCGTCTTCTTTTCGGGGTAGGCGATGATCCGAGTCTCTTGCATCGATTCCCAAAGGGAGAGGAGCTGGTCGATTTTTTTAGCGTCGTGGTAGAGCGGGTACCACGAGTGTTTCGGAAGGAGTTTATACTCGTCGATAATTTTTCCACTGAGGATCTTCAGCTGGCGCACGGATTTTTTACTCTTAAACTGGAGTAAATGTACCGATAGGTCGTGATCGTTCCCGACTGGGATATATCCGGCGTGGATGAGTTCAAAATAGAGTCGGTGGTCAATGAATCCGGTCTTCGAAACGAGTAATTTTTCCGGTCGTTCGGCTTGGACCCGTTCGATGATCGCCTTTAATTTTAGATCCGAAGTTTTTAGGATGTCCCGCATTTCGTCGGGCCAGAGGACTGAGTATCCGTGGAGGTGGCGCGTTGCCCACTGGCTGACGGATTTTCGGTGGGATTTTTCTTGGTAGAGGATTTTAAACAGCTCGCGCGAGGCCGCATCCTTATCAAAATAGGGTTTCATCAGTTTAATTTGGTAGTCCACGACGTGGGTCAGGATTTCCGGCGGATGGGGCCCGTCCATCAGGAAAAAATCGAGTTCCATCCGGGCGAGGTTTTCCCGAAAGGTCTTCGACTCTGTCGATTCGTGGGGATTTACATTTCGGAACTCGGCGACCGTAGAGGAATGCGGTCCGAAATAGATTTCGCAGCTGATCGCGGGAGATTTCGCGAAGCTCGGAGTCGGCAGGATAAGGGACGTGGCGATGGACGCGAAAAAGATCGCGCCGATGAATGCTAACGAAATACGCGTTCCGAAAAGGACGGTTAGGGCTACCGGGTTCACCTTCTACTTTCGGTGTTTCGGCCGAAAAGCCTGAGTCCTCAGTCGAACGGGGTATTCGGCGGTGAGCCGCCGACTGGCCCCATTACCAAAAGCTTGGCGGTGACTATTCACCCATCTTGGATTCAGGGCCGAGTAACTCGAGGTAGGTTGATTGGGCGGATGTGGCAACGACGCAGGTCCCGTCTTGAGCGTCCCATTTACCCATTCCGGCTAGCATCGGAACGGTCATTTTCGCGACGTAGGTCATTTTATCGGAATCGATGTGCCCCGAAGTGAGGTCGATTTCGGCCGTCACCTTTTCGGTCGAGCAGGTGAGGGTATCCCCGTGCCGCTCGCATCCGTTTGGCGTCACTTCGACATTCCGGTATGAGTCGCCGTCGTTCCCGTATTTTATCGCGTAGGAAGCCACTCCGCGGTCCGAGGAACCATTCGCCGGGGCCGCCGATACGAGGAGCGTATACTTTGCGTTCACTCGGTAGTTTCCGCATTTCATCGCGCCTTTCCAGTCGTCTCCGGCGAAAGCCGAAAGGGAGGAGAGGGAAGCGGCGAGGATCAGGAGCGCAGTTTTCTTTTTGATCATCATAGGGATCTCGACTTTAGAGGGGGTGAGGGCTCAGACTTAAATACTGGAGTGTATTAGTACAGTATTAAAGCCCACGGATCAAGCCCTATTTGCCGGGGTCTTCGAGTCGCGAGTAGGGCTTGTGGCCGGGCCTATTCCCTCCTAGAACTAGGGCATGGCTCTGATCGTACAGAAATTTGGGGGGACCTCGGTCGGTACCCCGGAGCGAATTCGTTCGGTCGCGGCGCGAATTTCGGCAGCCCGAGCCGCCGGAAACGAGCTCGTCGTCGTCGTGTCGGCGATGGGGCATACGACGGATGAGCTGCTGAGTCTCGCCAACCAAGTTTCCAGTCACCCGCCCGGCCGCGAAGTCGACATGCTCCTCACCGCCGGCGAGCGGATCTCGATGGCGCTCCTTT
>JANXTV010000468.1 GCA_025352185.1 Oligoflexia bacterium | reverse complement strand
CTCCATCATCATCAGCTGCGGATTCGTATTGGTGAGGAGGTCTTCTTTCCTGGAATAAACTAAACTCATCAAAATTTCGTTCTTCAGTTTTTTCTTTATGGAAAGTGCGAAACCTTGTTGGAGCTGGTCTCCGCTACCGATCATTTCCTCGATAGAAACCTGATCGATGAAAGCGAGCACGTCCTTCGTCGCGAGTTCGAGGATCCCGCGAAGGTATTGGTCGTTATCGTAATTCGTCGCTTCGACTGTATATTTCGCGATTTGGGAGAGATCGCCGCGCACATGGACTTGGATGATATTCGGAGAAACCCCGACCTTGCGCCGCCAAAGCTGGGGCGAGTCCGTGACGGCCATTTGACCGACCATGACGGAGACATCTCGGATCCAATGCTGTTTATCGGCGATCGTATACTGGTAGAACGCGCCGTTAACCCATCCGTTGGAATCAAGATTCAGCGCACCGGACACACCCGAAGGCGTCGTTTGTAACGAGCCGACTTCCAGGTGGGAGGCCCCTTCTTTATAATCGACGTAAAAATTCCGGAGGTACAGGTTCGGATTGAATTTCGTGTGATTCCCAATTCCTAAATTTACGGCATCGGTATTAAAGTTTGCGGGGGAATCCGTTTCGGTTCCGACGATCGCGCGAAGCTTCAGTTTTCCTTCCGAGTCTAACTGTAAAGTGATGTGGAAATCGGCATTATACTGGCCCTGATTATAAGTCGTCGTGTTCGCAACGTCGTGCTGACTGCGGTACCTTACCGAAACGTTCGATCCCTCAAAAATACGAAGCGGATCGCGGTTCGGCGAAAGGACGGGGACCGTACTGGGCGCGGGGATCGGCGTGGAACTCGGCGAAGGATTTACTTCGGCGGCCGCGACGGTGGCGATCAAAAGCACCCGGATGAGGAACAACGTCATAAACGTGAAGTCAGTGCGCATAGCGCGCATCATGCGCGACGCGTTAGTTAATGTAAATTAAAATAGTCAGGTATTCTAGACGATAATTACCTATTCATTTTGGGCACTTAGGCCTAACGCCACCGAGGCTCTCGCCTTTGACCGCAATTCCGAAGAAGCGTACGCTCGTTTCGATGCGACATCTCTCTTCCCGAATCGTAGCTTGGGCCTGTCTTTTCCTGGGCTTTCCCGCGCATGCGGGTGAAAAAATGGCGATGCCCACTCCGAAAGCGATTCATATCGCCGCGATCGAAATTTCCGTACGCCGTTACTCCGTGGGTGGGGGCCGGGAGATCGTCGCTCACGAACTCGTTGCCCATTCTCTAAAATCCGCGGATCGAACGGAGCCGCTCTGGACCTACCGCGCCCCAACACTTCCTAACAATGTTCTCCTGATGACCAAGGTGGGCGAATACCAGCCCGTCTTCATGCGATTCACTTCGTTAAAGGCGGAGCGAGGCGCGATCACCGCAACCTACCGCCAGGGTTTCATCTCCGCAAACGACTACGGAGTTACCGATCCGGACGGTCGGTTTAAGACGTTTCAAGACTTCCCTATTCAACTCGATCCGACCACCGGCCGGGAGCTAGCGCGCTAACCTCCGTGCGCAATTACCCCGAGAGTTCTTCCAGCACTCGAAACAGCTCGTCTAACTCAATGGGCTTACGAATCCGTTGCACCGACTTAGGAATATCGGGTAAATCCGTGAGACTCCCCCGCGCGGTTGCCACGACCACGGGTATCTTCGCCCACGTATCGCCGTACTGGGACTGTAAAACGTTATAAAACTCATTTCCCGTCATGCGCGGCATCTGAAGGTCGAGAAGGATGCAGCAAGGCAAATGATCCTTCGGGAGTTTAGAAAGAACCGCTAAGGCATCGACCCCGTCGACGGCCAGGTGGACGACGTAACCCTCCATCTGAAGGACCTGGGAGAGGTTAAGCCGAATATCTGCGTCGTCCTCCACTACGAGAACATCCTTATTCGCGGGCATCGGCATGACTTCCTTTCATCGTTCCCGGAATTTCCAGCGGTAGATCGACGGTAAAGCAGGCACCCTGCCCTTCATCACTTTCCACGCGGATCGAACCCCCGTGGGCCCCGACGATCTGGCGAATGATGAATAGACCCAAGCCCAGCCCCGAGACTTCATTTGCGTTTACGGCCCTCTCGAATCGCTCGAAGATTTTTTCCTGCGCTGGTTTCGCGATTCCGATCCCGTGATCTTTTACCGAAAGCCGGACATGATTCGGAAATGACTCGACTGAAACTTCGACGGGCTTTCCGCTTCCGTACCGAATGGCATTCGTAAATAAATTATCCAGAACCTGTTCAAGCCGCATCCGGTCCCAGACTCCATTAGCCGCGTCCCCGAGTAAAAGCTTCGGATCACCGCAGCCGGCCCGCAAAAATTGCGAGTGCATTCGCGCTACCGTATCTTTCACTAGGTCTCTTAAGTCGAATGGCTCCGACTGAAGCGTCAGGTTGCCCGTCCGGATACGCGCAATATCGAGCATGTCGTCCACTAGGCGCGTGAGTCGATTCACTTGTTTATCCGTCTGGTCGGCAAGTTGATCGACGCGCTCTTTACTATAAGCGGCCGGATCTTCCTTCGCGATTTGCCGTTTTATCATTTGGGTTTGGAGCTTTAAGCTCGTGAGTGGAGTTTTTAATTCATGGCTCGCGATGGAAAGAAATTCGTCGCGCGCTTTCACCGCTTCCTGGAGTTCGTTCTGATAACGTTTCTGCTCGTGGATGTCGGTATTCGTGCCGTACCACGCTCGAATCTCTCCGTTCGCCTCCAGAAGCGGATTTGCCCTCGACATGAACCAGCGACTTTCCCCCTCCTTCGAGCGAATTCGCATTTCGGTTTGGAAGGGAGAACGGGTCGCGATCGCGTTTTCCCAAGCGGCGGTAATTTTCTCGTGGTCCTCCGGGTCGATGTACGTTAGCCGCGCGGAGGAACTATTCTCTTTACCCCGTTTCTGGCCGGTGTACTCGTACCAACGGTCGTTTAGAAAAGTAGATTCCGGAGTTCGTTCGCCATCGGAAGACCAAACGATCTGGGGCATCGAGTTCGCAAGCGTTCGAAACGCTTCCTCACTTTTTCGTAGAGCTTCTTCCGTCTTCTTCCGCGAAGTAATATCCATCGTAATGCCGGAAAGCGCGAGTGGAGTTCCGTCTTCCGCGTAGCTGGCTTTTCCGCTCGAGAATTGCCAGAGCACTTTACCGTCGGGCCGAACGATCCGGTGTTCGAGCGAAAGGGGTTGTCGATCCGCTACGGCTTTCGCCCACGAACGATGAACCTTTTCCGCATCCTCCGGATGGGTCGTCCGGTCGATGGCGCTGGATACATCATCGGTGAATGGATCGAGCCCGAACATCTCGGATAACGTTTTATCCACGGTAACTCGGTTCGTTTGGAGGTCGAGGTGCCACACGCCGATCTGCGCCCCCTCGGTGGCGAGTTTTAGTTGCGCCTCGCTTGCCCGGATCCGCTGCTCATTCGCACGCTGCTCGGTAATATCTAAAGTGAGTCCGTCGAAGCGGATCGGCTTTCTTTTAGCATCGTAGTCCGTCCATCCGATCGCCCGAATCCATTTGAACTCCTGATCGTTTGCGGGATTCGTGGTTCGGTACCGAATGTCGTACGGAGTATCGTGAGCGAGCGATTCGGCAATCGCTAGTCGGGTCCGCTCCCGGTCACCGGGATGGATACGTTCGTAGAAAATTTCGATGGTGACTCGCGCATCGGGGGAAAGCCAAAAGTGGTACTTCGTCGTTTTATCCCAAATCAGTTCCGAAAAAGGTAAATCGCAATACCAGATACCGAGCCCGGTAGCCTTAGCCGTGCGCTCGAAGCGCTCCTCCGCATGTTTGCGCTCCGTAATATCCTCCGCGTAGCCGGTTGCCCGGATGGGCCGACCACTCGAATTAAAAACGATCTGCGCGCGGTCTTCTACCCATCGTAGAGTCCCATCCGGACGGACAACTCGGTAGATTAACTTAGTCTCCTCGCCCCGAAGCTGGGCTTCCATCGCCGCTTCCACGCGCGCCCGGTCTTCGGGATGAACGGCGCTTAGGAAGACGCGAGGATCTTCTTTCAATACAGACCTAGGGAGTCCCCAGACGGACTCAAACGCCGCACTCACGTAGGAAATTCTCGGCGGATCAAATTCCATGATGTGGAAGACGTGACCCTTTAGATTCTCCGCGAGCTCGGTGAACTTGCGTTCGCTTTCTTCGGCCTCTGAAATGCGTGCCGCTACCTCGCGCTCGAGGCGATCGTTTAACCCCGCGAGCTCCACCTTCCGCGTTTCCGAGATTTTCGATATTTCGGCTAATTCCGCAAGGGTGCCGCGCAGTCGAAAGAGATAAATTCCGGTCCCGACCGACGCGATCGCCGTAACCCCTTTAATCGCCGCCGCGATCCAATAGTCAGGATGCCAAAGCGTCCAAACTTCCATGAAATGGGTGAGCCCGCAGGCACCGATGAAAGCGCCGAAACACATCACGACGAGACTAAACGCGATACGCGTTCGTCGAACCAGGGCCCAGAGCGTGAGGGTGATCCCGACGTACGCGAGACCGATCAGCATGTCAGAGGCGAACATCGTCCACACCAGCGCCGGCCTCGCTAGGTAGCAATGCAAATGGGGCATGAAACCCGATGAGTCGAAAAAATCACCCGTCATCGCCCTAAATTTCTACACGGGTGCGTAAAATACTCAATAGTTATGGGAGGGGGTTCTAACCGTACCCCAGAGACTCCGGCCCATAATGTTTAGGAAATGCATGTGGTGGTAACACCGTGACTCGGTATTGAGGAATCAGGATTAACCGGGTCGAGCCGCTTTCGCGGCCTTCCGCGCGCGAAATTTCTTAAGCGCGCTCTCCACCGCGGGATCATCGATTTCAAACCAAGGCTGGCCGTTTTTCTCCGTCCACCGGATGGGTAAGGTCGCCTTATGCCGACGGTAGGCGTCCGCGAAATCTTCGTGGCGGGCGGGAAAACCCGAGGTCGGAAGTCCTTCACCGATTAAATCGTTATCGGTAAAGTGGACATCCATCCACCACTTCCCCGCTTCGTCTTGGTAAGCCTGTGGACGTCCCGCGCCCCACCCGAGACCGTAAAGCTCAGTAAAGTCCTCCAGCGCATCGGCGAAATCGAGGCCCTGATCGGTCATCGCCGTCACCGGACGATAACGGCCGAGAAATCCATCTTCGGCGGGACGAAAACCGATATACGTTCCGTAACGAAAATCTTTCTTACCGTCTTTCGCGAGCGCACCCGCAGTATATTCGCTCGCGCTGAAAGTACCGAGATAATATTTCTTCCCGCTCGGAAGGGTGACTACCCCCGGTACGGGATTAAATCCTTCGACGAGGGTCGAAGGAAGACGCTCCTCTGCCGGCAGACCGTCGACATTTTTTGCGATGCGAACGGTGCCATCCATATCTACTTTTCGGACTTCAAGAAGTTTTCCGTCCGCCAAATTCATCATTCGGCGGGTAGATTTAAGCGGGGTCCCCGGTGCCTCCGGCAAATCCTCGGCCATAATAACGATCCCCTCGTCCGCCGGCTTGCCGTTCGGCAGAAGGGTTCCCGGCGGAACTCGGCGGGACGGATTTTTAGGATCCATTCGGTATGCGATACTTCGAGTCGTCGCCGGCTCTTTCTTAATCACTTTCTCGCCGTTAACGATTCGCTCGATATGCACCTCGGCCGTGACCATATCGAAGACTCGCACGGGGTAACCATATTCGTCCGTCGCGATCTTTCGCGGGTCCCCGGCGACCGGAAAATAGTTCTCCCCGTACCCGTGTGCGTGAGTGAGACGATTCGTCGTTTCGCCACTTTTTCCTACGACGGGTTCGAAGCTGATCCAGTCCCCATTGATATCCGGCACGTTACCGAGGATCGGGCCCTGATCGAGGACATAAAGTTTACCTTCCTCGAACTTTATCGGCTTAAAGAGGTGGCGGGAGCGACTGGCATTATTTTTCGAAACTTCGGGTAATTCCTGCGCCGACTGAGCACCTCCCCGCATTTTTCGTGGCTGTTCCATCGACCCTTGGGTGATGACGAGCTCGTATTTGCCGGCGCCGACGGGTTGCAGTTCGAATCGACCGTCCCACCCCCACGAACTATCCGGCGCCGCGTACCCACCGGACTGGTGAACAATTTTGCCGTCGGGGGTCTCATGCATAAATACAAATTCAAAAGTCTCCGTCGCACTCCCACCGCCATGAAGTCCGGAGGTAACCGAGTCAGACCGAAAGAAATATTTTCCGGAATTCGTCCAATAGGCTCCCGCGGGCATTCCTTCCGGGCGAACCTCTTTCTTACCGAATTTGAACGGCGCCGCCGGATCCGCGGACTCATCCATTCCGCCGAGTTGCCCAGCCCTGCGGTCGATATTCGTGCGCATCTTTACTCGTCGCTCGGGAGGCGCGTTAAGATTTAAATCCATCATTCGCCAATTCGACTTCTGGGTGAGGCGAAACTGGGTGGGAAGATCCCCGATGCGAAAGAGGAGGGGGCAGTAGACCGGCGAGAAGGGTACCGCCGGGGCTTCGGTAACCATGAACAGCGCGAAAAAAAGGACCCAGAGTCGCATAGCTTATCGTACCCACTCTCCCCCGTGATTTCCTCTCCCATTTTTCCCGGGAGAAGGCCGGGTTTCGTCAAATTTCGAACAGCTACCGGTGGCGAACGGTACTCCCTTACGGATTGAAATATTCAGCGACACCACTCAGGCCGTTCTGAGTGAAGGTAAAGATCAGACTGTTTCGGCTCGCGCTGTAAACTAGACCGCGTCCGGTACATGCCATACCGGCAATCGGCCAGGTGAGGCTCGTCGTAACGCCAGAGTTGATGTCCTTCTTCTGAAGTTTCGTGCTGAGTGAGTTACAGTAATAGACGATGTTATTACTCGCATCGTGGCGATAACTGAACGCCTGCATTCCGACGGTCGTCGTCGTTTCGGTCCCGAGGGCGCCGCCCGCAGCGAGCGTTCGAAGAAGGTTCGAGTTACCGATCGTCGTAAACATCCACCGGCTGCCATACGCATCCCACGTCGCCGGGATCCAGTAGAAATCGCGATCCACGGGCGATGCCGACCCGAGAGTGCCATCCGCCGCGAGAGGAGAATTAAAGGAGCCTCCATTTCCCGCCAGTGCGGACTGAATCCTCGTCGAAACATCGTAAGTCTTTAACATGCAGGCGATGCCATTCGCGCACGCGACCGCCATGACGGAACTATTCGTGGTGTTAAACCCGAGAACCATCGGTGCCCAAGTATTATAATAAATATTCCCACCCGTGAGGCCGTCACCGGAAAGGTAGGAGGTCCCGCCGCCGCCGGCTATGTCCGCCCAGATCCCCGTCGAACGCACGAGCTTCTGGATTTTCGAACCATTCCCGAAATAAATATCGCCCGTCGTCGGATGGGCCTGGAGATGGAGCGGTACCGTTCCTCCCGAGTAATTAAAGCGGATCGGCTGAACGTTCGCGGCCGTGGTCGTATCCGGACTTCCGTTCGCACCGGTTCCGGCAATCGTCGCGATATTCCCCCCGATCGTAAACTCACGAATTCTCGGATCGAGTTTATCGATAAGAACCGCGCGATCATTAGTGCCGTCGTTCCAGACGCGGACGTCGTTCGCGGCCGCGATCTTCGCATAAATCGCGGGACCCCCGTCACCCGCGGTAACGCCAGCTCCCGCGACGGTATAAACGTTTCCGGATTGGTCGATCGTCCGAATTTTTCCGCGGTCGTTAAAGTAAACCTGGCCCGTTCGCGTCGCAAAAACGTCGATCGGGTCGATCGCACAGGCGGTCGCAAGCGTTCCGTCCACGCAGGAGCCGGAGTTGCCGGTCCCGGCGAGCGTCGTAAACGTACGGTTTACGGCGTCATACTTATACAGAATGGCAGCGATTCGCTGGGCGACGTAGAGGTTCCCATCCATTCCGGTCGTGTGATTATAGTTGTAACCGATATCCTGCGGATGGGGACCGGAAGCGGCTCCCGCCGGGGTCAACACCGACCAAGGAAATTTCCCGTTTGCCGTACACCCTGGATAGGCAGGACCAGTAAAGTGAAGGTTCAGGATCTGGGAAAGCGCGCCCGAAACGGGATCATAGACGATCCCCGTCGAGGTCACCGGACAAACCGTGATGTCCTGGCTTCCCGAATAGCTATCTCCCGTTCCGGTGAAACTGATACTCGTGACTAATCCCGTGCCGGGATCGTAAACGCGCAGCCGTACGGCCCCGACGAGGAGCGGATTCCAGCTCTCAGACTGGAAATAGATTTTTCCATCCGGAGGTGCCGCTAAGAATATATTCGCTCCGTTAAACATATTAGAAAGCTGGACGTTCAGCGGGGTCACCCCGTCAGTCGTTTGCGCGCCGCCGCCGATGAGGGTCGTCACGGTTCCGGTGACTGGATCGTAACGGCGGATTTTATTATAGTCCTGGAACACCACTCGGTCCTGGGAATCTAAAGTCATTTTAGCGACGTCGCGCATAGTCGCGCTCGCGACGGCGCCGTCGGTGACCGCGCCGGTCATCCTGAT
>JANXTV010000435.1 GCA_025352185.1 Oligoflexia bacterium | reverse complement strand
AAAGGGTTGTTAGCGTTCACATTATTATAAAGAAGGTTGTTTTGAGAGTAGATGCTATCGATCGTTCCCGGATTATTCCAAAAGACAATATATCCGTAGGCTCCCGCGCTTTCGATAATGTTATTTCTTAAGTAAATTCTTTGAGCCGTTCCGATCGCATTTAAAAGTAGCGCGCCATTCGGTTTTCCCGCCCCACTTGTGGTGACAATCGTATTGCTATCAATAGATACGTCCTCAAGAAACATTGAAGCACCGGTTACATCGGAAGAAATTACAAAGGAAAAACTTCCGTCCGCATACCCAATATTTTCGAAAATATTATGGTGAACCTGAATATTTTTTTGATGAACGGTCTGAAATTGAAGAGTGAAAATAACCCCAGTGGCGAGATTTCTAAAGTGGTTGCCGCTCACGATGGCGTCTTCAGTCGTTCCTTCAATATCCACTCCAATCATACCCGTCGCTTGGTAGGTGGGTATTTGGGACCGGAGGGCCATTAAGTTGTCATGGATCCACCAAGAATATCCGTAGGCGCCCTTTACGCTTGAAAACATGTCGATCGCGACTCCACCCCAGAACTCATTTCCATAAACTTCCATACCGCCGGTACTGTTCCAGTGTTCGATATGGAAGTTCCATCCGCCCGTGCCCTCGGTATCGGGTTTATAGCTTTTGTTGTTGAAGTATTTCAGGCCTTTATTATTTCCCTGAATCGCCTCTAAAATGTTGCCGTTCTCGCCCACTGGGCGTGACACTTGAGTCAGAACGTTATCGTGAATGAGCAAATCCTGTTGACCGGAAATCGCGATCATTCCGATCGCAAGACTCCTATTCGACGCATTACGGGTCGAGCAATTGGTAATCGAACTATTGTAGAGCTCGTTGCCGGTGGCGTAAGTAGCGGGGACCGTTCCCCACGGCCCTACTCGTCCATCAAATTGGACTGCATTGGCGTAAAAATCGATGATCGTTAAATCGTGGAGCTTCACGTTGCTTCGTCCGTGAACCACAATCGCATTATCTCCGGCTAGCCCATTGCCATTTAACTTGAGGCTACTGATAGACTGTCTACCGTCGGTTCCTTCAGTCGAGCTGGCGAGAGTGATGGCGCCATCTAAAATATATGTCGATTTCTTACTACTCATGATTTGGGAAACGGCTCCATCACCTTCGATGCTAACGCCGACGGAAAGGTTACAGGGCAGGGTTTCCCAATAGGTGCCCGCTGTCACATGGATGAGGCTTCCAATCTGCGAAACTGATGCACAGGCTTTATTTAAAGTCTTCCAAGGGCTTCCAAGGGTGCCCAAACCACTCGAGTCGCTGCCGCTGGTAGAAACATAAAAAATAGAAGTGTAAGTGATGGGGGTTAGCGCGATAATCGCCACCGTGCTCGGGGTTGGGCTCGGTATTGGGCTCGGTATTGGGCTGTATTGGGCTCGGTATTGGAATACTCGGAGACCTTTTCAAAGTCCGCTGACCAGCCTGGGCATCCATCAATAGGAACCCCGAAAACAAAATAGAAGTCGTGGAAAAACCCGCTAAAATTTTATTTAATTTAGTCATACCCCAAGCCCTTCTTCATTCCCCGAACTCTAAGAATATCTCAGCCGCCCGGGGCGTCAAATGCGCTAAATCTGACACACTTTCACTCCGCGTTGACTCATTGATAACGGCACCGAAGGAGGGTGCGGGATTTATGAGGTGAGTCCTCGTTGACTCACAATTCGGACACCGTAAGTTTGTGTTAACAAATCAACAATCCGTCACTCTAAGACCCTAGGTAAACTCTCGCCTCGCGGATTTTGAACTTCAGGAAAAACGAACGGCCCCGCCCAGAAAAAATCTGAGCGGGGCCGTTCCGCGTTTGAAATTTGAAATCGATGCCCGAAAACGACTGTCGTCTCTCCGTAGCCAAAAATAGCCAGAAAGTAGCCACGCCCCGGGATGGGGCGTGATTTCCAGTGATGATGGGCTAGAGTGATCTAAGTCCGCGCCGCGAAGTCATTATGTTTTGTTTGCGACTACTTAAGCCCGAAGGATCAAAACTACTTTCGAAAAATGGCGGAGAGGGTGGGATTTGAACCCACGTAGCCATTTCTGGCTAACACGCTTTCGAAGCGTGCGGTTTCAGCCGCTCACCCACCTCTCCGCAGATCTAAGCTTTTCGCTGAAGGAATTTAGGAAATAGCATGGACCGACCTCGGTTCAAAAGAGGTCTTTTAAAGTCATTACTTGACTGTTTTACTTTAATTTATTTATCGCCATCGAAATACCGAAGAATAAGGGAAGGGTGAGGAGCCAAGGTCCATGCAAATTTTTCAATTCAGATCCCGTCTCGCGATTTCAGTCACCCTATTTCTCCTCGCCGCCGGATGCACAACTCCCGCCGCCCGTAAGGTCGCCGACGTCGGCATCATCGGTCCCGCGGGCGAAACCCTCCTCTACTTCCGCGATGGCGATCGAATCGTCGTACGAGTCTGCGCCACGAATACGGTCCTCGGTGAAACCCCCGAAGAAGCCCGCGCGATTTGTAAAGGACCCGAAAATCGGATCGGACTCCCGGTCTTTAAGCAGGCGCTCCGGGCGATGATCACAAACGACCGGGCGGAGGCGCTCGCGCCCCTCACGGCTGCGGAAGTCACTGCCTATCGAAATCGTAAAGTGACGGAAGAGATGCTCGCATCGCTCACCGCGGAACTCGAAAAAATTAATGCACGGATTAAAGCCTACGGCGAGGGCAGTACGGATACCGCCCGCCAATCCGAGCTCACGAAACTGCTGAATAAAATCGATGCGAAATCGGTGCGTAAAGTGGCCGAAGAAATCGAAAAAATCGTAGCGGCGATTTCTAATGAAAAGGGACTGCTGATTCAGAAGGATGAGACCGAACAGAGCCAGTTCCTCTACACTCTCCTTTCGGCGCTGGACCCCGAAGCGAAATATCCGTGCGGAGAAACCGGAACGATCGCGGACCGCGTCGCCGACTGTGCGCAGTCACGGAACTCGTCGAAGAATAATTGGGATCTCGTCACGCGCGACACTGAATTAAAGGAAGTTTGGCGTGACCCGGGAGGCGCATTCTGGGGTGACCGACTCCCGAAGGCCTACACCGAATATGAGGCCGAAAAAATTTGCCGGACCGACGTCATCGAGAATGGGAATCTGGGTCTCACCTTCCGCCTGCCCACCGCCGACGAATACCGGAAAGCCGAGAAATCGGGGATCCGGACGGTCCTTCCGAATATGGACGCCTGGTCCTGGTCCTCTACCCCCTACGATGGGCTCAAGAACGTGGCTTACGTCTTTGCGGGCTCTAGCGGGCGCCTCTTTAGTCAGAACCGGGATAACGGAGCTTACTTCGTCCGGTGCCTCTCCGTCCCGTAAGCCTGCGATATCGCAGGACGGGTCTTTATTTTTCGCCCCCGGATTGACGCGGGAGGATAGTCGACGTACACCCCCATTTCTCGTTGAAACAAGGAGCGCTCAGGCTCCTCAGGGATAAGGGGGTTTCACGTGAAGGGTTATATTGGGGTCGCGGCTTTCGTCGCGGCTGCTTCGGCGTTTGCGGGTCCGGTTATTCCAAGCGGCGTGCGGCTTTACTTCTCCCCCCGCGGGCAGAATTACTTCCGCGGCAATCTCGAGACGGTTCTGCGTGCGAACAAACTCGACCTCCGGAAGAACCACTGGGACGACATTAACTTCATCCTCGACGACCCCATGAACGAGGCGAAACTTCCGGATTCTTTCGGGGCTACCCAGAAAGATAAATTCGTTAATCTCCGTAGCCGGCTCGGTTCCTTCTTCTTCGGCTTCCCCATTAAAACGCCCAAAATCAAAGTCTCACTCCTCGGCTCTGACCTCGACGTTCGGTTTAAAAATATGGGAGCCGAAGTCGATCCGCGGGGGCCCACTGCCTACGGCCGAAAAAAAGGCATCGTAGTGTTAATGCGTCTCGAAGCCGATAACGTCGTATTCGACTTAAAGAAGCTTCGCCTCGAAGATCTCGCGAATAAAGACCTCTTCGGAATCGTGGGCGCCGACCACGTCGTATCTAAATTAACCGATGGGGACCGCAGGTCGGTGAAAGTAGAGCTCCCCGTTCTGGTCGATGTCGGCGCGAAGGGCGTGACGATGGAAATTCTCTCCGTCCGTACAAACATCGCGAAGACGAAGTTCGATCTCAACTTCGAAAAACTTCCTCTCCCCACGATTAAAATCGTGATTAACGGGAAAGAATACGCGTTCGATAAAGCCGCTTTTGAAAAAGAAATCCGGGGAATGCTCCCCGACCTTTCGGAGCTCGTAGTCGGAGCCGTTAAATCTTTTTTTGAAAAGGGTGGTAAAGACCTCGTCCAACCATCGTTCGATGACCTCGCGAAGGCCCTGAATATCGACCTCGATATTTCACTCCCCGGCTCGCCCGAAACGGCGAACGAACTGAAGGCCGCGCTGCGACCGACCGCCGTGGAATACACGAAGTCAAAACAGCTCGGAATCATTTTTAACGCCGAGCTCATCGATTCGAAATACCGAGGAAATTATGCAACCCCCGGCAAGTCGAATGAACCTTTCCTCACGGAAGTCGACCCCGAAACGTACGACCTTTCGCTCGTCCTCCATCCGGCCGGACTGAATGCGCTGGTCGACCGGGCTTGGAAACGTGGGCTCCTTAAAGAAATCGAGATCGGAAAAGACGACTCGGGAAAACCCGAGACCGTAAAACTTCCAGCCCCTCCGGTCGTCACGCTCTCCGGCCAGTCGGCTTCGAACCTCGCAAGTTTTCACGCGAAAATTCGTTACTCG
>JANXTV010000132.1 GCA_025352185.1 Oligoflexia bacterium | reverse complement strand
CCTTTTTAAATTCGGGGCCGAACTTCGGTACTACTTCGATACCCGGGACGCGACCGCGCCGGTAACGTTCGCGGGGCCGTTTCTCACGGTAGGCGTCGGAAGTTACGCGAAATCCGAGAACGCAGTCACCGCACCCGACTCGATTCAAAAGGATAGTGCGCTCGGGCTCTCGTTCGGAGGCGGGCTCGAGTTTCCGCTCCGTCCGCGGAAGAGCTATTTAAATCTGGAAACGAAGTTTCATTCCGTTTCCTTTAACGACTCCGGACTTTCGGTAACGACGCCCGCCGGAAAAACGATCGGCGACACGAGCGGAATGTTCTTCACCTTCCTCGTGTCGGTTCTGTTCACTTACTAACGGAGCGGACGATTCGCACCCGAACGGACGGAGACCTAAGTTTCCTCCGCTCCCGACGTGTCGGCCGCGGCCGCCTGATCGACGAGCTGGATGTCCTGTTCAAAATCTTTTTCAAGATCCGGATCCACGCGGTACTCGAGCGCCATCGTGTCGTCGTCTTTTTGGAATCCGGGAGTCTTCCGGCCGCCCGAAGTTTTTTCGAATTTCTTCGTGACCTTTGGTCCCTTACGGCTCTTTCCTTCTTGGAAGAGAATCCGGATCGGGGTGCCCATGAATCCCCATTTTTCGCGGATGGCGTTCACGAGGTGGCGATGGAGACTGAAGTGAACTTTATCGGGACGTGAAACGTGGCACACGAAAGTCGGCGGGTGACGCGAGACTTGGTGGCACATGTAGAATTTTACGTTCCACGGATTATGAATTTCGGATTCGGCGCGTACCCATTCGGTAAAAACGTGCGTCGAGATCTTTAGGCGGCGCTGCTCGAGAATGTCGTAGATGAGATCGCCAAGGTCTTTAAACCCCGTTCCCTCTTTCGCCGAAACGAACATGATCGGAGCGTAGCGAAGGAATCCGAAGTCGTGGCGGATTTGTTCGACGGCCTTATCTTTCGTAAAGTCTTTTTTACCGCGTGCCGTATCCCATTTATTCATCACGAGGATGACGGAACATCCGGTCTCTTCGATGATGCCGGCAATCTTTTCGTCCTGGTCGTGCGTACCCTCTTCGCCGTCGAGCATGAGGAGAGTCACGTTCGCCCGTTCGATCGCCTTACGCGACTGCACGACGGAAAGGACTTCCACGCCCTGCTCGGTCTTCGACTTCCGGCGGATCCCGGCGGTATCGATCAGGACGAGCGGTTTTCCGTTAATCGCGGCGATCGAATCGATCGAGTCGACGGTGGTACCCGCGACGGGGCTCGTGATCATGCGTTCTTCGCCGGTCACCGCATTCACGAAGGTCGACTTCCCGACGTTCGGGCGTCCGATGATCGCAACTCGAGGAACGAGGTCTTCCTGCGAGGTCGAGGTTTCCGGTGAAATTTTCCCGGCAGCGGTGAGGAGTTCGATTACTTTTTCCTGGAGCGTCTCGACGCCGCGGTTATGTTCCGCGCTGATCCCAATGATTTCGGGCAGCCCGCTTTCGTAAAACTCGTTAATGTAATCTTCGTGGACGGAATCGTCGACTTTATTTACGGCGCCGATGAGTGGGATCGTTCCGTCTTTTAGTCCCGAGCGTACCATCTTATGCACGACTTCGCGGTCGGCGCCCGTGAATCCCGCCTGGCCATCGAATAATGCGATTACGACGTCGGCTCGCTCGAGCGCGGTCTTTACTTGGAAGGCAATCTCGTCCGCGAAACGATCCCCGCCGAGTCCGCCGGTATCGATGATGTTAAGAATGTAGCGCTGCCCGAGTACCCACCACTCGACTTGCTCTTCGAGGCGGTCGCGGGTGACGCCCGGAAGATCGTGCACGAGCGCGCGGCGCGAGCCGTAGAGGCGGTTAAAGAGCGTGCTCTTGCCGACGTTCGGGCGTCCGACGATGACGATTCGCGGGGCGTTTAATTTAGGGGCAGGTTGGATAATCATGATGCGGTTCTCTTTTTCCCGGTTTTCGGGAGATCGTAACCGAGCTGTTTTAAGCGTTCGGCGTCTTTACTCCAGTCCTTCAGGACTTTTACGTTCAGTCCGAGGAATACTTTCGTGTCGAGGAAGGTCTCGATGGATTTTCGGGCGAAGGTTCCGATTTCCTTAATCTTCGCGCCGCCGGCCCCGATGACCATTCCCTTTTGGCTGTCGCGTTCGACGTAGATCGTGGCTTCGATGCGGATGGGTTTCGCGTCTTCCTGGAACTTATCGATCGAGATCGCGCAAGCGTAAGGAATCTCGTCCCCGAGTTTATGGAAAAGCTGTTCGCGGATTTTTTCCGAGACGAAAAAGCGCGTCGGTCGATCGGAGATTTGGTCTTCGTCGGCGAAGTGAAAAGGACCGTTCTCGAGCATCTCCCACGTTTTTTTCATGAGCGGTGCGAGGCCGTGTTTTTTCAGTGCGCTTAATCGGTACGATTCGACGACGTTAATTCCGCGTTCGGCGGCCACTTTAAGCATCTCCGGCTGGAGCGCTTCGACCTGGCCGAAATTACGTTTTAAGTCGTTTTTATTAAAGAGCATGAGGACCGGGCGCTTCGCCTCGACGAGGAGTTCGAGGACGGCCTCTTCGTGCTTCGGGGCCGAGTCGGGATCGACTAGGTACCAAATGAGATCGGGCATATTTAGAGCCGAGCGGACTTCGGCCATCATGTAGGCGTTAATCCCCCCGTCGCGGGCGCGGTGAATTCCGGGCGTATCGATGAAGACGATCTGTCCCTCTTTTTCGGTGAGGACGCCGTTCACCCGTTCCCGCGTGGTCTGCGCCTTCGGCGTGACGATCGAGAGTTCAGTTCCAAGGAGCGCGTTTAAGATCGTACTCTTCCCGGCGTTCGGGCGCCCGGCAATTGCGACGAATCCGGATTTACGGAGGGAGGGTTCTCCAGCGGGTTCGACCGGCGGGAGGTTCTTAGGCGGCTTACTAGACATCGACGGTCTCCAGAGCGGTGCGGGCCGCGTTTTGTTCCGCGTCCTTTTTTGAGGATCCGTCGGCGCGAGCTACGGAGTCAGATCCGATGCGCACTTCGACGGTGAAGGTTTTTGCGTGGTCCGGTCCGACGGCGTCGATTAAGTGGTAAGTCGGAGTGACTTTCTTCGTCGCTTGAACGCGCTCCTGCAGCCGGGTCTTCGGGTCGGCGGTATGGAGGATATCGTGGTCGGTTTTAAAGAAGGGTTGGAAGAGGAAACGGACGACGGGATAAACGGCGTTAAAGCCCCCGTCGAGGTAGATCGCGGCGACGATCGCTTCGAATGTACTCGAAAGGATCGAGGGTTTTTCGTTCCCCTTACTTAACGACTCCCCTTTGCCAAGCCGGACGGCATCGGAAAGGCCGAGTTTAATGGCGACGTCGGTCAGGGTCTTTTCGTTCACGACGGCCGCGCGAATCTTCGAGAGTTTCCCCTCGTGAGATTCCGGGTAACATTCGAGGAGAATGTCGGAAACGATCGCATCGAGGATCGCGTCGCCTAGAAATTCTAGTCGTTCGTTATCCCGGAGTGACAAGGGACGCTTCGGAAAGTGCTCATGCCCGTAAGAGGTATGCGTAAGCGCTTGCAGAAGAATCCCGCGGTCCGAAAAGGTATATCCCAGGGCCGCTTGGAGTGCTTCAAGCTCTTTCATCAGTTTCACCTGTGAAAATGGTTTTTCAGTTTTTAGATCCACGTACGAGACTTCTCTTTCCGACTTGCGAGACACGTCGGTAAGCGTTGTCTAACACGATGCGCGAATCTAGGTCTTCCTCGAACCTAAGTCAAGCTTCCAGTCGTAGGGAAACCCTGAATTAAGACGGGAATCTACCGAGAATCATTCGGTAATTCGGGCGATTAGGCTAGGACTCCTTTTTACGCCGCGCCGAGGAGGTGCTTACAGTCAATCCGTCCCGGAATCTCGCGGTACTCGGAATCCTGCACCCGGCGCGATGTTCCGTTGCGGGTGGAGAGGTCCCGCACTCCCCCTTCGGGAACCGGCTCGGGGGAAGTGAAGAGGGTATAGAAAGCGATGTTCGGATGTTTCGCCGTGAGTTTCGATTGGATCCCCTGCCGCATTTCGAGAATATTCGACCAGTAGTCATCCGAAAATTCGACGACGAAATGCTCACCGACCGGCAACGGATTCTGTTCTACGCTTTCGGCGATGAGCTCGAGCGTGAGGCGTTTTGCCACCGCGGTTTCGATTCCCGCGAAATCCGCGCCCCCTACTCCGATGAGGTGACCGATCGGTGGAAGGTATGCGATCTCCCCTTTCTCGTGCAGGAATTTGAGTCCCGCGTAGTACGCGTCGCTCGACTGTCCGCGCGCGGTCAGAATATAAAATTCGGCCGCATTTTCCGGCGTGCTGAGGGCCGACCTAAACGCTTCCCAGCTCGGGCCCTTCAGCGTTCCCTTTTCGTAGGCCGCCCGGATATCGGTGATAAACATCGAATCGGTCTGAAGGTTTACGTAGGAGTTCGGCTCCCCTTTCCCGATGAATTTATAATTCGGAAAACCATCGAGGACGCGCCCGTTCTTTTTAAATTTCACGTACTCCGCCGCATAGAGCGTTTTCGTCGCGCCCGTGTATTTTCCGGTTGCGGGGTCGATCTCGTAGAGAACGAATCCGGAATCCATATTCGCAATATTCTCGTCCCAGTCGAATACACGCGCGCGGGTGGAGCGCGTGCGCAGTTTACTTTTAAGCATCATTCGAACGGTCGGCGGGAGTTCCCCCTCCCCTCCCGCGAACGTGCGGTCACCCCCGGAGACGAGCGAAAGCATCCCGATCGAAATCGAGAGGACGAGGATTCGCGTCGTAGGGTGGAGACCATTTCGTTGCATCGGGTACCTCATTCCTGATCGGAAGCCGCCCCTTTAATCCTAAGTTCGGTTCGGCCGACGAGACCCGGGAGGCGGATTTTTGACGTCCGATGAGGAGTTCCGGGGTCTTACCGTGCGGCGAGGAACGCGACGTCGCCCGCATTGGAATCCACGAGGAGGGA
>JANXTV010000401.1 GCA_025352185.1 Oligoflexia bacterium | reverse complement strand
GAGTAAAAGTCGCAGTAGTGGCACTTCGACTCACAAAACGGAAAATGAACATAAAGCGACCGCATCTTGCGAGGGGTTTACCCCTTTTCGCGCTTCCCGTACACTCCCGTTATATGAGCAACACCTCGACGAAACTCCTCCAGCCCGAACTCCTCTCCCTCAGTAACGGAATGCCCCTCGTCCTCCAGAATAACGATAGCCCGGTGGCATCGATTTACTGGTGGGTGCAGACGGGTGCCGCCGACGAGAAGCCGGCCGAGGCGGGGTTCGCGCATTTTCTCGAGCACATGCATTTTAAGGATACCGACGCGAAGACTTCCGGAAAAGCATCGACCGGCGCGATCGCCCGCGCGATCGAAAGTTTCGGGGGGGACGTGAATGCGTATACGTCGTTTGACCAAACGGTCTATCACGTCACCTGCGCGGCCCATCACTGGGAAAAGGTTCTGAAGGTTTTCGGAGCGATGGCGAAACCACAGCGTTTTCTTAAAGAGGATTTCGAGCGTGAGCGCGAAGTGATCCTCGAAGAACTGAAAAAGAACGAAGACTCTCCCGGACGGATGCTTTTCCAATCGCTGTTCACCTCGACGTTCGCGAAGCACCCGTACGGTCGGCCGGTGATCGGTTTTACGAAAACCCTGAAGGCCGCGAAAGTCCAGAATCTAGAAGCGTTTTATCGTCGTCAGTACGTGTCGGGAAATATGGGCCTGATCCTCGTCGGTCCCTTTGAAGAGAAGCGGAAGAAGTCGCTGCTTAAACTCGTCGATAGCCTCTTTGGAAAAAAGGTCATTAAAAAGAAACCGGCGACGAAATCGATGCGGATGTTCGATCCGCAGGTCGCCGCGCACGCAAAATTTAATAAGGTCCCGTTCGACGTGACGACCCCGACGCTCACTTTTTCGTTTCGCGTGCCTGATTTAAAGCACCCGGATCTTCCGGCGCTCGATCTCCTCGGCGGAATTCTCGGGATGGGCGAGATGTGTCGCCTCTACCAAGCCCTCTTCTACGGGAAGTCCCTGGTAAACGACGTCGGCGGCGGACTCTACGTGCCGCTGGATCCCGGAATGATTTATTTCAACGCCGATGTCGATTCGGTCGAGAAACTTCCCGAAGTGTTTTCGATCATGCTCGATGAAATTAATCGTCTCCAGAAAGACGGTCCGACCGCCGAGGAAATCGCGCGGATCGTGGTGAATACGGAAAGCGAACGTTTTTACGCCCTCCAGAGTGCGGACGGAATTGCTTCACGCTTAGGGTTCTTAAAGTTCCAAATCGGAGATCTCGACTACGACGAAAAGTACTTGGCCGACCTGAAAGCGGTGGATGCCGAAAAAATTCAGGAAGTGGCCGCGAAGTATTTCGACTTAAAACGGATGTCGTTTTCGGTGATGCTCCCCGAAAAAAATAAGGACTTCGACTTAAAGCCGATGTTCGCCATCGCCGAAGAAAAACTCGGCGGAAAAGGCGTCGACTACGCCGACGCAAACCAGCTCGTGAAGTCGGCGAAAACGTCGAAAAAATCGTCGAAAAAGAGTTCCGGAAATCCGGTCGATATCCTGCCCGAAAAAATCGTCCTCCCCTCGGGAGTGCGCGTCCTCTACCGTGAGCGACCGACCTCCCACGTGATGAGCGTGCAGGCGGCAGTTCTGGGGGGACTACGGCTTGAAGTCGCGGACCCGGTGAAATCTTCCGAACTCGACCTCGGGTCGAGTAATCTCCTTTCGAGCGTCTGGGCGAAAGGGACCCACGCGAAGAGCGCGAACGAAATCACGACGATGATCGAAGGTGCGGCCGCGAATCTCGACGGTTTCTCGGGTCGAAATACGATCGGACTTTCGGCAACGGGACTTGCCCGCGACTGGACGAAACTCAGTTCGCTCTTTTCGGAGATTCTGCTGACCCCGAGTTTCCCGAAGGAAGAACTCGATCTCTCGCGGAAGGTCGTCGAAGACTCGATTCGTTCGATTGAGGATCATTCCTCGGCACTCTGCTCGAAACTATTCCACGAAGCACTCTTCGAAAAACATCCGTACGGAAAGTACGCGGCCGGATCCCTCGAGAGCGTCGCTTCCATCGACTCCGATCGGCTGAAAGCGTTTCACGCAAAATGGTTACGGCCCGAGCGCCTGGTCGTTTCGGTCGTGGGAAATGTCAGTCGGAAAAAGCTCGATCCGTGGCTTGAACAGCTCGATGCGAGCTTCCAAGCGCGGAAGAAAGCCTCCGCTGCGGCGATGGGCCTCCAGAATCTCGGCGACGAACCGGAATTAAAGGCACCCCGCTGGGTCGAACGGTCGCTTGGCCGCGAGCAGGTACACATTATTTCGGGAAGTCTCGGCCTCCGTTTTAATGACGATGATCGGTACGCGGTTCGGCTGCTATCGAACGTGCTCGGTGGACAAAGCGGACGCCTCTTTATCGAACTTCGGGAAAAGCGGAGTATGGCGTACTCCGTGGCCCCGATTTCTATGGAAGGAATCGAGCGGGGTTACATCGGGACGTATATTGGGTGCTCACCCTCGAAAAAAGATGAGGCCGTCGCCGGAATTAAGAAGGTGATGGAAGATCTCGCGAATAAGGGTCCGACCGAAGCGGAAATGCGCCGAGCGAAAGAATATTATCTCGGTCGCCGAGCGATGGACCTCCAAGGGGACGGATCGCTAGCCGGATATTATGCGCTCGAAACGGTTTACGATCTGCCGGTCCGCACGGAGAGCGAGATTGTAAAACGCATCGAAGCCGTGACGGCGAAGCAGGTCCAAGCCGCGTGCCGGAAGTATTACGTGGAAACAAATCAGGTAACGGCGACCGTCGGATAAAGGGAAGGGAATAACCACCCGATGTTAGCCCAGTTCATCATCGCTTTTACGGCGCTCTTCGTCGCACTCGATATTATCGGTACCGTGCCGATTTACCTGTCGATTACGAAGGATCTCGACCGCGGAAGCCGCATGAAGATCGTCGATAAATCGATGTTCGTCGCGCTGGTCGTAGCGATTCTCTTTATGGTCGTCGGGAGAGTTACCTTTAAGCATCTGGGAATCAGCATTAATGATTTTAAGATCGCGGGGGGGCTTATCCTTTTGATTATTTCCCTCGCGGATCTCCTCGGTGGACCGGGTGCGATTCATAACTCTTCGGGTGAAACCGGTATCGTGCCGCTGGCGGTTCCGCTGATATCGGGACCGGGGGTTTTAACGACGTTGCTTCTCCAGACAGGGTCGGTCGGATACCCGATTACCCTCGCGGCACTCATTCTGAACTTCGGCCTGGCGTGGATTATCCTCCGTCATTGCGATCGGGTGACGAGGTACATCGGTAAAGATGGTACGGTCGTCCTTTCGAAAATCGCGGCACTTCTTCTCGCCGCGATTGCCGTCGCGATGATTCGCAGTGGAGTCTACGAGAGTCTCGGTGAATTTATTCGCGCGATGAAGACTTAAGGAAGACTTAATCGGCTTCGCGGGGAGGCATTCCGAGCATGGCCCGGAAACTTTCTTTTCCGACCGGCAAGGTCTTTAGATTTTCGATCAGCGTAATAGAACGTTCGAGGCGTTTTTCCGTACTCTTCACTTGCCCGACGTAGTGGAGGATCCACCGCCTTCGGCCCGGAGTCAGCCCCTCGAATCGTTTCCGCCCCTCGGAATCCTGGGCGAGGAGTTCCCGGAGTTCTTCCGGAAGTTCGAGTCCGTATTCAGTGACGTCGGGTTTTAAGGTGACTTCGATTCGGGAGCCCGCGATTACTGCGGCTTCCTTCATTCGCTTTTTATTAATGGAGAGGTAGGCCCTTCCTCGCCCGAGCGACATCAACCCGCCTTGGAAAGTTACGGAACCTTTCGGGCTCTTCACCGTGCATACCACGCGGAGTTTAAACCCCGCACCGATCGAGTCGACGACCTCCTTCGGAATTTCCACGTAGTGCATGCCGGGGAGATGCGGCAGAAGGTCGACCTTGGATTTAAAGCGGATGGGCTTCTTCAAGCGGACTTCAGTGTTCGGCATCTTCCGAAGAATGGTCGGCCCCATCGTCGAATACACAGATATACTGGATCTTCGCGAGGCGGATTGCTTTATGAAATTCTTCTTCGGTCTCGGGCTGGATCGCGCCGTCGTAGCGTTCGCGGAGAGAATCCACGAAAGCGTCGTTCCAAACCGCTCCGGCCGTTTCGAATGCCTTCTTGGTCGAAGTTTCGAACGGTGGATATTGGAGCGAAGAAATATGCTCCTTTAAATTTTTAAAGAGCGATTCGAGTGCGCGCCGCGAATCGGCCGGTTTTGATTTCTTCGCGGTCGCCAGGCCCTCTTCGAGCGCGATCTTCGCAGAGAGGCGTTTTCGAAGGTGGTCGCGGTACTGCTCGATGGTAAAGGGTACCGTCTTCAGCAGCGCCGTTTTCGCACGAATTTTTTTCATGAGTTCTACCGACGCCATGGGCGGAACTTTTTCGGGACTGATCTCGTGAAGGAGCGTGAGGGTTGCGCGGGGGAATGGTCCGTTCATCGTGCAAGGCTGGCCGAAGAGAGTAACTTGGATTTCCTCGAGCTTTTCTTCGGCGGCTTCGGCGCCCATGCGTCCGCCCCGACCCATCCCGAGTGGGAGGACCGTTAGAATAATGACGGCGAAAATCCATACATTCCGGGGCTTCACGTGTCTAAAGTTTAGTCGAAATTCGGGAGTTTGACAGGAGAAAGCCAACCCTTAAAATAGAAAGACAGGGGAGGCGGATGTCGAAAGATCAAAAGTTAAAGCTCGTAACGCAACCGCAGGAATACTTTTACGAACTCCTCGCCGGCGCGTTTAGTAAGCGCTCCTTTCGGCCCACTAAGGCGACCGAATTCTACCTGGTGAACCTACTCAACCAGTTCATGACGACCGATGCGTATTACTCCCGTAATGCCGAAGGTAAGCATAAACAAGAGGCCCTCGCGCTCCTCGTTAAGGAAGCGGTGGAAATGCCGGCTCCCGAGGCGCAACGTACGCTTTTCCGGCAAGTCGGGGACGTGTCTCTGTATACGGCTGGGTTTTTCCAAGAGAGCCTAAATCGGAAGCTCGTGGATCTTGATTACTATATTGATATGGGCGGGCACGCCTACCGGGAAGCCGCCATTCGGCACGAAGAGACTGCCCTCCGGAAAATCTTCGAAGAATTAGGAGAGCGCTTCGGGAAGTTCGTCGATGTACTCGCCGATGTGAGCGATCTCACGATGTCGAAGTCGGAACGGGATCTCCTGCGCCTCTACGAAAACTGGATTACGACGAAGAGCGAACGTGCGGAGCGGCTTCTGAACGAAGCAGGGATTATCCCGAACGCGGGCACGAAGAAAACGATTCAGTAGCGAACTTGGGGCTAAATCGTACGATTTTTCTCAACGCGTCGATCTGTCAAATGGATGGCGATTTTCGAATATTGAGTCCCTTGGGTTAATCGAAACCTTAAAAATTCCGATAAATCTCTATGTCCAGACTTCGCGGTCTCATCCACTTTTCGGTTTTCATTTTCCTTTTTGCGGAGACTTCGCGTGCGGCTGAAAATCGATTCGGATTAGATTGCCATAATCCCTTACTCTCCGCCGAAGAAATCTATTTAGCGCGCGAACGTCTCCCCGTAATTCTGCCAAAAATTTCGGGTACTGAAATGGATCTGCCGGAAGGGTTAGAGGATCTACCGGAGAATCGTCTCCTTTACGGAATCGAAGCGGAATACGGCACCGACTCTGAGACCGTGGGTGGCGGGATTAAAAATTTGGGCAAATTTTATTCGGCGAAATCCATTCCGGTGGCGAGGGAATACTCGGACAGCGATTTACTCGAACGCGCTTCGCTCGTGCTTAAGTCTACTACTTCGAGTACTCCCGAAGAGTCACGAAACCTCGTTACTTATCTTCCAAAGAAAACCCACCGCGAAATTGGAAAAGCGAGTACTCACGAAATCGCTACGGGAGTCTTACCAAACTACGGCACTTTCGAGAAAGTCCTTACCGAGATTGACTCGCAGATAGGTCATGGGTCGTATCAGGGAATGATCAGCATTCCGCGAGAGGCGGTTACGCGCCGAGGATCCGAAGATATGAAGGGCTTTGTCTTTCTCGCGAATGACTTATCGACACTTTCGAGTATCTACCGGCCGAGAAAATATCATCCTTTCCTTCATCCCTATAATCGCCCGTACATGTTTGATACGGGAGAACGGGTGAATCATCTAGAAAAAGAAATTCCCGCCTTCTTTGAAGATAGAGCCTATCAAACCTCACTCACGAGTAAGGATATGCACAATCCGAAGTATTCCATCGGCATTGTTCCACGTTTCGATATGGCAGCTCAAGGTTCGGGT
>JANXTV010000395.1 GCA_025352185.1 Oligoflexia bacterium | reverse complement strand
GCCCATTTCTTTTATCGTGGCGGTCGAGTCGCCGTTTCCCGCGAGGAGTTTTTCATTCAGCTCAGCAATCACGGCGTTTCCATTCGCCATTTTTTTATCGAGGCCGGACATGAAGGTATCGAGTTGCCGTAGCCGTTTATCGAGTTCTTTCCGTCTCTCGCGGTAGGCGGCCCCGTCGGATCGTCCGGTGCTTTCCTCAGAGGTGCCGACCCCCGTCGAGATACGGCCCGATTTCGGACCACCTTTTTCCGATTTCTGGAGAGAGAAGAATGCGCCCTTCTCCATGCTCCAGACGTACTCATCATAAGTCCCCGGATAGAGATTCGCTTTTCCGTGGGCGATTTCGAGTATCTTCGTTCCGATTCGCCGTACGAAACCGCGGTCGTGGCTCACGATCACGAGAGAGCCCGCGAACGCCGCGAGGGACTGGGTGAGCGCTTCGACGGTCTGGAAATCAAGATGGTTCGTCGGTTCGTCGAGTACGAGGCAAGATGCCTTCTGTAAAAGGACCTGGCCGAGAGCCACGCGTGATCGTTCACCACCGGAGAGAACTCGGACTTCCTTCTTTACGTCGTCGCCCGAAAAAAGCAGGGAACCGGCGAGATCTAAAATTTCCTGGGGGCGGACGTCGCGGTGGGCCTTTCTCTGGAGTGCACCGAAGACCGTATCGGACGGAAGGAGTTCCTCGGCGACAAACTGATTAAAGAAAGAAAGCGTCGACTCGTAGCCGTACTCGAGTTTTCCTTTTTTAGGTGCGAGACGTCCCGCGAGGGCTTTCAAGAGGGTACTCTTGCCCGCACCGTTTAATCCGACGACCGCGAGATGGTCTCCGCCATTAATGCGTACCGAAACATTCGAGAGAATGGTTTTTTCGGCATATCCGAGATCGGCCCCTTCGATCGTGAGGATCGTTTTACCGATCCGGGCGGGAGGAGGAATTCGAATCTTTGCCGAAACGGCGATTGGTTTTACTTCGATCGTTTCCATGCGGTCGAGAGATTTTAAACGAGACTGAGCTTGGCTCGCCTTCGTCGCTTTCGCACCGAAGCGGGCGACGAAATCCAGGACCTGTTTCTTCTTCTCCTCGATCGACATCGCGCGAGCTTCGAGCTGGGTTCGGAGCATCGCCTTCTGATCGAAGTAATCGTCGATATTTCCGTTATATTTTACGACGTCTCCCGCTTCGACTTCGAGAATGTGGTCGGTCGTGCGTTTCAGGAATTCCCGGTCGTGGGAGATTACGAGGAAGGCCCCGGCGTAGCCCTGGAGGAATTTCTCCAGGACGAGCAGAGTTTCGAGATCGAGGTAGTTCGTTGGTTCATCGAGGAGCATGAGGTTCGGTTCGGTACCAATGAGGCGTAGGAGTTTCGCGCGCATCCGGTAACCGCCGCTGAGTGAAGCGATTTCCGCTTCATAATGACTATCTTCGAGACCGAGTCCGCGGCCGAGGGATTTTAATTCCCAAATCGGGAGGGTAGCGCCCCGCTCGATGAATGCTTCGACGGTCTCGCCCTTCTCCCAAGTATCGTGCTGGGCAAGGTAACCGAGCTTAAGGCTCTTCGACTTCACGAGTTTACCCGAGTCGAGCGCTTCCTCCTCGTTCAGTATTTTAAAGAGTGTGGTTTTACCCGCGCCGTTCGGGCCGATCACGCCGACGTGCTCACCCTCATTAATTGCGAAAGAAGCATCCTCGAAGAGGTGACGGGATCCGAAAGACTTTTCGCCCTTTTGGAGTTGAATCAGGTTTTCCACAGCTACCGACTAGGACCAGATCGCGTCGAACTGATACAGGTCGCGGGGATATTCATACCAGGCGACCGGTTTTCCATTTTCAATCCGCCAAACTTGCACCGTACGGTATTCCGCCGGTTCAGTTCCGTGGGTAAATTTCGCGGTTCCGAGAGCGACGGCATGCCGATCGCTCACCAGAATATCATGGATATCGAGGGTATACTTTCCGCCGGAAAGTTCCTTTAGCTTGGTAATGAGTCCCGAAATGAAAGTGGAACGGTCATATTTCCCGGCGACCCGGCTCTTTCCGGGGACCTGAAAAGTCACTTTCGGATCGCAGAGGGAGAGGATTTTTTCGTAGTCACTACCCTTATAGGCGGCGTAGATGGCTTCGATCGTTTCCCGATTTTTTTGAATCATTTCTGCATTCGACATGGGGTTTCTCCGGTAACCCCTGCATCTCAAGTTCGGCGCGGTTTTGTCGAGAGAAACTTCAGAAATAGGGAGTCTGGACCCAGTTTTTTCGTGAGTCGGAGGTGGGCGGCATCGGCGTCGCCAACGGTGGGTTCTCCCCACAGGTCTTCAAAGAGATTTCGCGTCGCTCCTACGGCGAGGGACGGGAATGCGCCGTCGTCCACTTCCCCGAACCCGACGATGAGAAAGCGAGTCCAAAGTTCCTTCATCGCCCGTTCGTAGGCTCTCTCGTTCATTTTCCCGCGAAGATCGGTCGCGAGTTTTAACTGTTTCGTCGAGAGGGGAGAATCCGACTCGAGAGTTTCGAGAATCCTCGCCGCTTCGGTCGAAAGCGTCCGGCGGTCGACCCGCCGACTCCCCGCGATTAGGATTAGGTCAGAGAAAACTGCGCGTGAAAAAAATGTTGCGCGACCACGGAACCATTTTGCGTAGACCACCTCTCCGGAGCAGGAAAGCTGCTCACGCAGTCGCCAGAGATTCGCGACTCGGCCATCGCCTCCCGAATCCCACTCCCAGCGCATTTCGCTCTTCGGATAAAACTCCGACCAAATCGATGCCGGCTCCTTCCGATTATCGAGCGGATAAACGAGAAGAATTCCCCGTCGTTCAATCGCGGCGACCGCGTCCTTTACCGTGAGCTTCCGGTGGGCCATTTTCAGTCATCGCTCCGCGAGGGAACTCGACCCCGAAGTTTCTTCTTCTGTGAGTCGCGCCCTTTTCCCTCGAGCGTACGACGTTTCGCCGAACGAGTCGGTTTCGTCGCTTTACGGGCTTTCGGAACGTGGCATGCCCATTCGAGGAGTTCGGCTAGTTTTTCGACGCAGTCGTCTTTATTCATTTTTTGGTCACGAAACCGGTCGCTCATGATGATGAGATCACCCTCGGCCGTGAGTCTCGGAGAGAGTTTGGTCAGAATTCGCTCGCGCGAAAGAATGGGGAGGCAATCGCTCTCCACGATCTTCCACCGCAGTACGGCTTTACTGTTTACTTTGTTCACGTTTTGCGGATTACCTGTAGGTGCGGGGACTTTGATAGCTTGCTCATATTGTTTTAGTGCAGCCTTTATTTCCTGTTCATTATACTTAGCTATTTGCCTGTTGACCCTGAAATCGTTTACTG
>JANXTV010000389.1 GCA_025352185.1 Oligoflexia bacterium | reverse complement strand
GAGTAAATAGCGGTTTCATGATCGTGCAGGTCGCGGCGGCGAGTATCGTCTCCGAGAATAAGACGCTAGCGCACCCCGCGTCCGTCGACTCAATTCCGACCTCGGCCGATAAGGAAGATCACGTTTCGATGGGAGCCTGGGCTGCCCGTAAGGCGGGCTTAATCGTTGCGAACGTTCGACGGGTGATCGCGATGGAACTTCTCGCTTCCACGACCGGCCTCGAGTTTCACCGTCCCTTAAAATCTTCGGCTCCGATCGAAGCTTTCGTGCGCACGATCCGGAAGCGCGTGAAGCCGATCACGAAGGACCGCACGTTCTATCTCGATATCCAAACCATCGAGTCGATGCTGATCGAACGTGAACTGGACGCATCGATTCGCGGTGAAAAAACTGGAGTTAAAAAATGAGCACCGAAAAAAGAGTCGTTCGAGCAGACCGGGGAACGACGCTGACCTGTAAAGGCTGGGAGCAAGAAGCGGCCCTCCGGATGTTGATGAATAATCTCGATCCGGAAGTCGCGGAGCGCCCGGAAGATCTCGTCGTCTACGGCGGTAACGGTAAGGCGGCCCGGAACTGGCCCGCGTACGACGCCATCGTAAAATCTCTGCGCGAACTCCGCGGAGATCAGACCCTCCTCGTTCAGTCGGGGAAACCCGTTGCAGTATTTCCATCCCATGCGGACGCACCTCGCGTCCTCATCGCAAATTCGTGGATCGTACCGAAATGGGCGACGTATGATTATTTTCGGCAGCTCGAAGCCGAAGGACTAATGATGTACGGGCAGATGACGGCTGGCTCGTGGATTTACATCGGGACCCAAGGCATCGTCCAGGGAACCTACGAAACTTTCGCCGAAGCCGGGCGGCAGCACTTTAACGGTGACCTCTCCGGCCGTGTGCTCCTCACTGCCGGACTCGGAGGGATGGGTGGAGCCCAACCTCTCGCCGCTACATTCGCGGGCCTCGTCTCTTTAAATATCGAAGTCGATGCAGTTCGGGCGCAGAAGCGCCTGGATACGAAGTACCTCGATGAACTCGCGTCCGGGCTCGACGATGCGCTCGCTCGGGTCGAGAAAGCGAAGCGCGAAAAACGGGCGGTATCGATCGGAATGATCGGAAATGCGGCCGACGTCCTTTGGCAACTGCTCGAGCGCGGATTTAAACCCGATCTCGTCACCGACCAAACCTCCGCTCACGACGAGCTCGAGGGTTACGTCCCACACGGAATATCGCTCGCCGACGCGGTAACGCTGCGTACCGCTGATCCGGAAAAATATAAGCTCATGTCGGTCGCCTCGATGGGAAGACACGTTGAAGCGATGCTTGAATTTAAAAAGCGCGGCTCCCACGTATTCGACTATGGAAATAATATTCGCGCGCAGGCGGTGAAAGCGGGAGTAGAGAACGCATTCGATTTTCCCGGATTCGTACCGGCCTATATTCGCCCGCAGTTTTGTGAGGGAAGGGGGCCTTTCCGGTGGGTAGCCCTATCGGGAGATCCTGAAGATATTCGTACGACCGACCGCGAGCTCGCAAAACTCTTCCCCGAAGATCAGGGTCTGCAGCGGTGGTTAAAGATGGCGGGTGAAAAAATACAGTTCCAGGGTCTCCCGGCCCGAATCTGTTGGCTCGGTTACGGGCAGCGCGAAAAAGCGGGCCTGCTTTTCAATGAACTCGTGCGATCGGGAAAAGTGAAAGCTCCGATTGTCATCGGGCGCGATCACCTCGACTGCGGGTCGGTTGCTAGTCCGAACCGAGAAACCGAAGCGATGAAGGATGGTTCCGACGCCGTTGGCGACTGGCCGCTGTTAAACGCGATGATTAATGCGGTAAACGGCGCGACCTGGGTATCGCTCCACCACGGCGGGGGGGTCGGAATCGGTTACTCGATGCACTCGGGAATGGTGATTCTCGCGGATGGAACGAAGGCCGCCGACCTGCGTCTCGCGCGAGTTTTAAATAGCGATCCCGGTATGGGAATCGCCCGTCACGCCGACGCCGGATACGAATCCTCGATCGAAATTGGAAAAAACGCGTTTAAAGAACGCGGCGGCGTGATCCCTATGCTTTCAAAATGAAGTCCGTCGGTGCACGACTCCACTTAATATTAGCGCTCCTCCTGCTGACTCCCGTCCTGCTTTCTGGATGTGCATCCGTCCCCCGAATCGGGTTATGGAAAAACGTGAGCAAGGAAGAAGCCCTAGATGCGTTGCGCGGCTACGGACCCGTCGTCGGAGCTTACCGTGACGCTGACCTCCTCCGTGTTTACCGCGCCCTGAATATCCAGGAGGGTGTGAAATCTGGATTTATCATAGAAAAAAATCCCTATCGTAAACTCTTCCACTCGAATGACATTCAGGCATCCCAAAAGTACCTTCGTGAACGGCTCCACGGGTGGACCTTCGACTCCCAAGTCGCGGCCATTTTTAAGCTTCCGATCGAAGCATTCGCGGCAAACATCGGACCCTTCACCTGGCAGATCGTGAAACTCGCACCGCAGTTAAAGGCTCCCGTGGAAACGGCTTTTACCGTACCGCTCGAAACCTTAAAGCGAGGATTCTATTTCGTCCGGACCGATACGAACCCTTCGTACTCCGTACTTCCGGAATTCGCCCCGATCATTGATTACGCCGTTCTTCTCCATGAGGCCCGTCACTCCGACTGTCCGGTCCCGCCCACGGAAGAAGAATACGGCCGTCTCCGAGACCGCTACGAAAACATTTTAAAGACGTCCAAAGGGAATCCCGCGCCGGCTTCGGAACCTGACCCCATACTCATACGGAGTGGATGTTTTCACTTCCATACGAAGTGCGTTTCTCCGGACCAAGGGCTGGGTAAATTACCGGGATGCGATCCCGATTTTTCCGGCGCCTATTCGGTGATGTATGCCGTCATGATCGAACTCGCCGACCACTGCTTAAATTGTTCCGACGTCGAAAAGATCGCCCTCCATATTACGGCACTCCAATTTCTAATTCGGGTAAACCCGTACCCGGCGGCCACCCGGTCCCGAGTCGTTTCGGTAACGACCGCATTTACTACCCTAAAGAATGCGACCCAAGCGGATCGCGGAAAAATTCGGGAAGTCATAAAGGAAATTCAGTCGCTTACCGAGAGTTCAAATCGAATCCTTATCGACGCTCCGGAATTTAGTCTTTAACTGGTTCACTTCCGAACGCAAAACAAGTTAAGCTTTTTCCATGTCCGACGATCCGCTTCACGTCCTCATTCATGCTTCCGAAATTCTCACGGGAGAAGGTGTACGCAGAAAAGATGGGCGCCGGGTCCGCAATGAAGACCTCGGACGAATTCCTGACGGGGCTTTAGCCTATTCCGTAAAAACCGTGCCGTACGTAGATTTCTCCTCCGGAAAATCCGGGATGAAGGTCGTTTCCGATAAGGTCCTCTGGGTCGGAAAAAGTAGCGAGCTCCCGTCGGAATTTACCGGCGCGCCCGTTTTTGATCTCGACGGTCGAAATGCCGTGCTCCCGGGACTCATCGACTGCCATACTCACCTCGTTTTCGCCGGAAATCGCGCGGGAGAATTTGCGGCCCGCTGCGGAGGAGTTTCGTACGAGGAGATTGCGAAGGCGGGAGGCGGAATCCAAACGACGGTAAATGCGACTCGAGAAGCGAGCGAGGAGGAACTTTTTCGGCTGGGCCGACTCCGGCTCGAGGAGGCCCATCGCTACGGCATTCGCACGATCGAAATTAAATCGGGTTACGGACTCTCATCCGAAAGCGAATTAAAAATCCTGCGCGTGATCAAGCGTCTCCAAGAGGCGACCCCGGAACTCAACCTCGTTCCGACTTTTCTCGGTGCCCACGACTTCCCGAAGGAAATCTCACGGGAAGCGTACTTAAACTTACTACTCGACGAAATGCTTCCCGCGGTAGCATCCGAAGGACTCGCGAAAGCGTGCGACGTATTTATAGACGAGGGCTTCTACACCGCCGAGGAGGCCCGCCGTATTCTCGAGAAGGCG
>JANXTV010000372.1 GCA_025352185.1 Oligoflexia bacterium | reverse complement strand
CTTGGGTAGAAGGATGTCTTCCATTCTTTGGTCATGGTTTGACCTTTGGCAAAGACATTATCGGTTTCATTACCAAGGCGAAGGAGAAATATGGAAACGTATTCAAGATTAAAATATTTAGAAAGGAAATCACCATCGTATGCGACTCTTCTATGAAGAAGGAATTCTTCTCTGCAACGGAAGAAAAAATGTCCATGAGAGATATATTGGATGGGCTATTCTTTACAGATGGTTTCTTTGACGACCCCTCCATTGCCAATCATAGCATGACACTTATCAAAAATTCTGTTTCCGTAGACTTTGAACTTTTTGCTCCAAAAATAATGGAAGAGGCACAAAAATCCATCGACGTTATTAGATCCAAGGCATCAAAATCTTCTACTCCGATTCGTATATCCGAAGAGATGATGAAATTCGTAACTAGAACAAGTGCCAAGTGTTTTATCGGATTGGACTTGACAGAAGAATTTTATAGCGTTGCATCCGACTTTGCTATGATCTTTAACAAGATTGTAATTCTAACATACTTTCTTCCAAGAATCGTGTTGAGAAATACCTTTGGTTTTCAATTGAGAAGATATAGAAGAAAAATGTTTTCTTTGATGGAACCAGAGATTCAATCCTATCGAGTGGATAAAACCAAGAGAACTTCCCCTTTGATTAGAAGTGCAATAGATTACGTAGTTCCTATTACCGGAAAAAGACTTTCGAATTCAGAAGTTGCCGATATCATCGTATGTACACTTTACGTAAGCGGTGAAAACACTGCTCTTGGTGCCTCTGCATGTTTGGTTGATCTGATCACTCATCCAGAAACTTGGAACCAATTGAAAAAGGAAACGAAAGAGGCAGTCGAATATGGAAATGCAAGACAATTATTTGTTCATCCATTCCTAGACTCTTGTATGATGGAAAGTGCTAGATTAACAAGTCATGTATTTGCATTGAATAGAAAACCAAAGACTCAAGATTGCACCCTGGGTGAATACTTTGTTGGAGATTGTCAAAACGTTGCATTGTGCGAACCCATGTTGATGGTGTATAAGACCGATACATTTAAAAATCCTCTCATCTACAATCCCACACGATTCAATTCTGGTGCTGAACCAAAAGGATCCTACGATGTCATGACTTGGGGAGCCGGAGTGCACTTGTGTCCTGGTAAACAGTTTGCACTTTACGAAATGAAGGCTGCCTGTGCACTTTTCGTACACAACTTTGATCTTCCTGTGATGCCACCTTTGGAACCTCTCAATTATTTTTCACCCTCTGCGTTTGCAGAAAGAAATGCAACCGTTTTACCCGTACCTACAGTATCACCTACCGTATGGGGAGAGAAGAGATCCTCTTTGAAATCTTTTAAAAGAGACGGAAGAATTATTCATTGTTTTTCCATCGATGATAAAGGATGGTTACTTAGGGAATTCCTTTCCAATCAAGAACAAATCGATATGTTTAAAGAAACATTAGATACCGTAAAGGATACAAAAGAGTTTAAAGAGTTGGAACATTCCAATCAGGAGAGAGCACATCCCATCGCATATCAAAACTTGATCTATACCGGAGAGAGCAATTGCAAGATGCCATCCAGTTGGATGAATGCTGCAATAGAATCGTATCAATCTACTCAAAAACTATTTCCCTCTTTTAACGGTCCAGATATTTCAAATTCTTTCGATTCATTTTATGCTCAACTGTTTCATTCTAATAGTACCATGGCAAATCACAAGGACTCTTATGTCGATTGGGGTGTTTCTTTTAGTTTGGGTGCAACCGCTCACTTTTCTTTTTGTGGAAAAGAAATAATGTTACAAACTGGAGATGTATTCATTGCAAACTTTGCTCTTTGGGAACATGGAGTATCTGAAATATCTCAAGTCAACGTCCCATCCTGGATATCTTTGGAAAATGAAAATAGACCGATCGATGCATTTGGAAGAACTAGACTAAGCGTTCAAATTAGAAATTTACCAAAAGAAAAACCGATTCCAATTTCTATGGATCAATTTAAAAAATTAGTGTCTTATTAAATTTTAATAAAAAAAAACATTTGGAATTATCCATTTTAACAGGCCAAGTAAGTTGTTTTTCCATGTCTCCATATGATACAATAGGCAGACAAGCACAC
>JANXTV010000358.1 GCA_025352185.1 Oligoflexia bacterium | reverse complement strand
AATGATTTTTAGCAACCGGTATTTTTATATATTAATCCATTATATCAATGATTTATACGCATCCAGAAGGATCGTGAGCGGCGATCCGAGCCGTACGAGTGGCCCAAAAAGCGCGTTCGGCACCTATTACTAGACTATTTTAGTCATGTACTTTAGAATCCTCGCTCAATGAAGCTTATCCCGCTCCTCACGCTCCTTCTCCTTACTGTCGCTTCGGCCCGCGCCGAGGATCCGACTTCATTTACCTTCGAGCGCCTGCAACGAAGCGGAAAAAAGTTTTCGCCCGAGTTCATCTCCGCGCTCGGGAAATTAAAGGAAGAGACTTCGCCGGGTTCCGTTGAATCCGAATGGCAATTAAACATCAATAAACTGATTACGAGCGCTTACCTTCGGCCGAAAGTAGTGAAGGGGAAGTTCTCGTCCCAAACCGACGCGGAAGCCATCGACCTCACGTACGAGTTCGTAAAAAAGAATTCGGAAATTTTCGCGATTGAAGAGAAGCAGTACGGAGTGCCGCGCTCGGCGATCGCCTCGCTCATTTGGATTGAGACGAAGCTCGGTACATTTATGGGAAATGTTCCAGTCGTCGAAGCCTTTTTTGCGCTCGCCGGATGTGATCACGAAAGTCGTGTCGAGGGCGTCCTCCGAGCGATCCGTTCCGAACCCGAAATTTATTTAAGTCGAGTGACTTCCCTGAGTGATGCCGAACTCCGGATAAAAATCCGGGACCGCGCCCGAAAGAAAATCGAATGGGCGGTCGGCGAACTGAAATCCCTCGATCTCCTTTACCGGGAAGACTTAAAACTCGGACGCGCGTCGACTCGGGATATATTTAACTGGGTCGGTTCCTACGCGGGCGCATTCGGCGTGGGCCAGTTTCTACCAACGTCCTACCGTGCTTACGCCGTGAGTGAAAAAGGCGGTTCGCCCGACCTCTATAACCCTCACGACGCCATTTTAAGTACCGGTCGGTTCCTCTCCCGGCAGTGGGCGAAGTCCCGAACCGACGCGCTCATGAACTATAATGCGCTGAAGGTTTACGGGGCCTCGATTCTCGAGGTCGCGGGCGGCGTCGAGGCGAAACTAAAAGCCGATTCGAGAAAATAAATCGGGGTGAGTATTCGGAACTAAGCCGCTTTAGGCGTCGAACCCTGGAGAATCAAATTCGCGAACGGCGCCAGGAGCTTTCGATCGAAGTGACCCTCTTCCGACATCATATGGGCCAGGGCTTGGGCTTTCGTATAGAAGTGACCGTCTTCCATGCCGAGGGTGAATTCACTCATGGCGTCGCCGATCGCGAGGATTCGCGCGAGAATGAAAATCGAGGGACCTTTCACTCCGTGAGGGTACCCTTTTCCGTCTAAACGTTCCTTATGTTGGAGAATGCAGGTTCGAATCTCTTCATCGGCGAACGGGAGAGACGCGGAAAACGTTTCGAGAGTCAGGAGAGGGTGGCGGCGAAATTCGACGATCTCCTCGATCGACTTATTCTGATAGGCGAGCCGGCGATCTTCGGGGAGCCGTAGCCTTCCTATATCGTGAAAGAAAGCGGCGAATAGAATGATCTTAAGCGAACGCTCCGAGGACATCCCGTTTAGAGTCGCTACGATATACGAATAGATCGACGTGCCGATCGCGTGGCGCAGGAAGGAGTCGTCTTTCGGACAAACCTCGAGAAGCAGCGTTAGGGTATCGAGAAAATCTCGGTCACTCTGGAGGCTTGCGCGAAGCGCTTCGAAAGCTTTCGCAATTGCAGCTTGGGTCGTCGATCCGTGAGTAAACGCCTCGAATAAGGTTTGTTCCATTACGGTGAGGAACGCTTTCTTTTTTCCTTCAACCGGGGTCTCGGGATTCGTCAGCATGAACATCGGAGATCGCGCGAGGTGTTCATCAAGGAGGACGACTTCTTCGCGCGTGACGTAAAAATATTGGACACCCTTTGCTTCGTAGGTCGCGAGCCGGGAGAAATCGAGCCCCGTCGTCTTATCGAATGCCTTAATGTGCTTCCCGGTAGGCATGAGGAGATAAAGGTCGAACGCCAAGTCCTTAAAGCAGTCTTTTAGAGAGCTCAGGGTTACGGGATGAAAAATTGTTTCGGGTGCGTCCATAGTTACCGACCTTAATGATCTATCGGTAAAGTTTGGGTTAGAACCTAAGTAAATAGTGGGGGATTTCCTATAGCTTTCGGCTTCCCGCACCTTCCTTTCGTCAAACGGATGGCGATGATTCCCAGCCGCTCTTATCGGCTTGCTGAAGCTCATCGGGATCCGATTTTAACAGGGCCTCCAGGCTCTCGGAGAGTTGACGCGAAGCCTGGATAAAGGTGTCGCGGTCCACTTGGTTATACTGCTTCGCGAGCTCCCGAATGGAACGGTCGTTATTCCGTTTAAAGATTTGCGACTTCCGGAAGACTCGAACGGCCGGTACGCCCAGGCGATGCAGGACCTCGCCGCCGAGCGCGAGCGCGCTACCCGACGTTTCGATCGCTATTTCGGTCACGCCGAGGTGGATGAGTTTATAGGCATGGACCCGGTCGTAAGCGCGCGCGTAGATCGGGAGGTTTGGAAAATTCTTTTTCACCTCTTCGACGATCCGAAGAGTTGTCTCGGGTTCGTCGATGGCGATCACGAGGGCTTTCGCGTTTTCGATTCCCGCGGCCCGGAGTAGATCGAGATTCGCCCCGTCTCCGAAGTACGATCGAATTCCGAACTTAGCCATGATCTCGATTTGTTCCGAATCGATGTCGAGAACCGTCGAAGGAATATTACTCGCGGTCAGAAAGCGAATAAGGGTTTGGCCAAATCGGCCAATCCCGATGACGAGAACGGGATTCACTCGGTGCGCATCCTCGACGATGTCGGGCGCTCGAACCTCATCCGTCTGGCAGTCGAAGCGCGAGAGTCCGTGCGTGATCGCGAGATTTATTAGAAGGGGAGCCAGTGCCATCGTGAGGGCCACCGAAGCGGTCAGGGCTTGTCCCACTTCGGGGGTTAAAATTGCGCCGGCTTGGGCGATCAGAACGAATGCGAATTCCCCGCCCTGGGCGAGGGAAACCGCGAAGAGCAAACTTTCGGGGGGGCGGAGTTTACACCATCGTCCGAGGGCATAAACGAGGAGTCCCTTACCGATGATAATTCCCGCGACCCAACCCGCAATCGAGAGCGGGTTATCCCGGATAATGTCGAAGTGAATATTCGCACCGACCGTGATGAAGAAAAGTCCGAGGAGTAGGCCCTTGAACGGTTCGATATCGGCTTCGATCTGATGGCGATACTCGCTGTCGGCGAGGACGACGCCGGCGAGAAAGGCACCGAGCGCGGGTGAGAGGCCGACTTCACGCATAAGTGCGGCCGCCCCGAACACGATGAGAAGTGCGAGCGCCGTAAACGTTTCCCGTAATTTCGTGCGGGAAATCACCTTGAAGAGTGGACGGATGAGAAAGCGTCCGACCAGAATTACCGACGCAACCGCGCCGAG
>JANXTV010000343.1 GCA_025352185.1 Oligoflexia bacterium | reverse complement strand
GAAAGGTGAGTCCGCTCGTGGTGAGTTATAAAACCGACGCGTTCGCCTTTCTCGGAGACGATATGGTAAAGTACGGGGACGATAATCCGCAGAAACTTTTCGACGTATTTCCCGGGGTGAGTCCGGATCTCTTTCCGAGCCGAAAGATGGCGCTCGATTTTCTCGACTACCAGCCAGGTAAAGGGAACCTCGTTTTCGGGTTGGACTACGAGCGCCTCGCGAAAGATCCCGAATATATCGGGAAGACGGTCGCCGGGATCTATATGAACCAAGTCGAGGAGTTAAATCGGAGTTTCGCTCCCCAGCTTTTCGGTAAGGACCTCATCCACGAGTCGCCCCTGATCTTTATCACGAAAGACGAACGACTCCTCGCTTCCGCGCGAGCCCTCGGCGGTATCGTCGAACCGATCAAGCGCGAATACCGTACGGCGAAATTTGGCGAAAAGAAGGCGATGCATCTCACGACGGAGGCCTATTCGATACGTTTCGAATCGATTACCCAGAAGATGATCACGAAGCACTTTTTTAATCGCGAAACAGCGTCGGCGATTAAAAAGGGCTACTACCAGAAATTTTTCCAGTTAATGAATCCCATCTAAACGACGGATCGACTTCGTTGCTACTCGCATTCCTCACCAGCTGGATGGGTGAAAACGGATTTCCGGCGCTAGCCGTCGGACTTTACGGCGTGAATCTCCTGATGTGCGGAGTCGCTTATTCAGTCCAGGTTCGGGTGCTCGTCCGGTACCACCCGAAGGATTCGAAACTCGCCCTCGCCATCGGGAGCGACCGGAAAGGAAATGTTTCCGTCGTAGGCTACGCGGTAGCGATTCTCGCTTCCTATTGGATGCCGTGGGTCGCTATTCTCATCTACGTTTCCGTCGCGGTGGTTTGGCTCGTACCCGATCGACGCATCGAAAAGGTGATTTCCTAGTCACCGACCGAACCGGCCGGCCGGCCCGACCGCGCCGTGTCAGGTACCTCTTTCCCATTGGCCGGGGCCGCGGAGGGCTCTACTCTCTAAGGACTGGGGTGACGTGATGCGATTGGGGACGTTCGGGATCTTTCTAAGTTTAGTTTTAGCGATGGCGGCGGGAACTTCCCGGGCCGAGGAAACGTGCTCTCCCGTGAATCTCTACGAAGACGCGGCGAACCCACTCCAGGTGATGCCGATCTCCCATCAAGGTGAAACATCGCTTTGCTATGCGTATACGGCCGCGCAGCTCACCGAATACGTCCTTCGAAAAGATGGGCAGTGGACGGGCGACGCGCATTTGAATCCGCTTTGGATCGCGATCAGCTATAAGGGCGGAAAGTCGCGCGGCATTCGGTTTCAGAGAAATCAACTCGGGCACGGATTTTTTCAAACCGCGTTTCACGATATGGAAAAACTCGGAATCTGTGATCCGAGCGTTTTCGAAGCCGCGATCCACGACTATAAAGGGGATTCCGTGCTTTCGGATCCGGACTACTTTTTTCTCTTCGAAGAGTTCTGGGAACAGCGGGCGAAAAGTCGCGGACTGTTTGGTAAGGGCGATATTGATTTCGAAGCGACCCTGAAGAAACTCGAGAAAACGGCGGACTACGTAAATATTCGTACCCGCGTCTTCGGGCGTATGGCGGAAACTCGGGAGCGGGATCCGGGCGCACGTTTCGAAGTGGAGCTTCGTCGGATTTTTGCCGTCGTCCGAGACGTTCCCGAGGTCTGGATAAAGAAAAAAAATAAGATGCGGTACCTCCGCGAGGTGGTGCTCGCCGGCTGTAAGGGCGACGTCTTAAAACACCCCGACCTTCCGGAATCAAAATCGATCGGACTCGGATGGGCGACGAACGCGAAACTCGAACGCGCGATTTCCTCGCAACTGGATACTTCGTCTCCGCAGCCCGTCGGGATCGGATATTGCGCTAAAATCTACGAAGAGGATGACCGCTCCGCGAAGCGAGCGGGGAGTCACCTTAAAATTCTACCGCGCGCGGTAAAGGTGCTCGCGAACGGCCGCTGCGAGGCCCACTATTCGCTCGTCGTCGGGCGCCGACCGACTTCGTCGGGATGCCAGTACCTCGTGAGGAATACCTACGGCCGTGATTTCTGGACGCATCGATACGAATGTTTCTGCGTAAATGAAGCCGGGGACGGATACGAGTCCTGCCGGTTTAATCCGGAAAAGCCCGAGTCCACCGACCGAGTCCTGGGATGCTGGATCGATCGTAAACCGCTCTTAAACTCGGTTTACGATATCGCCGTCCTTCCGCCGAAGGGCGGTAAGACATTTAGCCGCCTAAGGGAATAGATGGAATTCACTCATGGGCGTTTTCGGTTTTACCGAAGCGCTTATGGGGGATTTTCATGTTTACCTTTAAAAAAGTTTTTAAGTCGGTCGCGGAGCTCACCGTCATTCTTTCGACGGTCTCCCTAGGGATGAGTCCGCAGGCCTGGGCCTGGGGTTCCTACGG
>JANXTV010000338.1 GCA_025352185.1 Oligoflexia bacterium | reverse complement strand
TGAGGGTAACAAAAACCTGACTCACCAGGGAGCAAAAAATGGCCAATTCTAAGAACGTTCACGAAGCAACCGACACGAATTTCAACACGGACGTCACCGGAAATCCCGGCCTCACGATGGTCGATTTTTGGGCAGAATGGTGCGGGCCTTGCCGCATGCTCGGGCCGACGATCGAAGGCGTGGCCGACGAATACGCGGGAAAAGTGAAAGTTTTCAAAATGAACGTCGATCATAATCAGGAAACGCCGACGAAATTTCACATCCGTGGAATTCCGACGGTGATTTTCTTTAAAAACGGACAAGCCGTCGATCAGCTGGTGGGAAATCAGCCGAAAGACGTGATCGTCCAGACGATTCAGAAACACCTCTAAGTTCTTCGCTTTTTAAAACGACCCAGAATCTGATGTTCGACCCGCTCTGGCTCTGCCCGAGCGGGTTTTTTATTGCGCTGCATTCACGAGGTGAGGTGGGTAAACCGGAATCGAATGATTGACTCTCGCGTTTCGTCCGCTATCCTTAAGGTAAGCAGTTGATATCTCATGTCGAATGACGATGACGCAGGCAGTAAAGTGCGGCACCCGCTTCGACCCCTCAGGACGAGGGAAATTTAGCAGTCACCGCGTACGTCGGCGACAAGGAGAGAGAAAGTCCATGGAATCACAGGGCTTCATTGGCGGGATCATTCACGCTTTTCAAATCAGTCCCCTAACGGTCACCCCGATCTTCATTTGCTTCGCCATCGCGATCGCATTTGTGATCGAGCGGTACCTCACCCTCTTTACGAAACTCGACATCGACGGCGCGTCCTTCATGTTCGAAGTTCAAAAATACGTTTTAGCGAACGACCTCGACGGAGCGATTCGGATTTGTAACGGCGCTTCGGCGGCCGCGCTCCCTAAGGTCATCAAGGCCGGACTACAGCGCGCTTCCCGCGACGAACAGCAGATCCAAAATGCCATCGACGCCGCGACCCTCGAAGTCGCGCCGAAAGTCGAAAAGCGTTTAGGCTACCTCGCGCTGATCGCGAACATCGCCACCCTCCTCGGACTGCTCGGAACGATCACGGGTCTGATTAAAGCCTTCGAAGCAATCGCCGTCGCCGATCCGGCGAAACGTCAGGAAATTCTGGCGAACGGGATTTCGGAAGCCATGAACGCCACCGCCCTCGGTCTCGTTACCGCGATTTTCGCGATGGTCATGCACTCGATCCTCGCCTCCCGCGCACAGAAGATCATCGAAGAGATCGATGAATTCGGCGTGAAGCTGATCGATCTCCTTTCGGCCCGCAAGTACCGCCACTCGGCGGAAAAAGTGATGGAGTGAGGCTCAGCCGATGCTGAAGCGTCCGAGCTCCCGACGAAGAATCGGGAAAGAACAGATCGCCCTGAACCTGGTCCCGATGATGGACACGTTCGTTACGCTGATCGCGTTCCTCCTCTACACGATGGCCTTCATGGTGATGACTTCGGTCGAAACGCCGCTCCCGACCGCGACTCCCACCGAGGTCGCGGAAAAACTGAAAGAGAAACCGCTCCAGCTCACCGTTTCGTTCCGGAAGGAAGAAACCGAAATCTGGTCCCCTTTCTCGAAAATCACCGCGAAGAAAATCCCGAATACGCCCGAAGGCACTCCCGACGTGGCGGCCATTCATACGAAACTCGTCGAAGTGAAGCAGCAGTTTCCAAACGAGAAGCAAGTGGTCTTAGCCCCTTCGGGCTCGATCAGCTACGACTCGCTCGTCGCGGCCATGGACGGTATTCGCATGCTAGATGCGATCGATCCCCCGATCATCGTGAAGAACGCCGAAACCGGCGTGGATGAAACTTTAAAACTGCTTTTTCCGGAGATCGTCTTCGGAAATATTTTGAGTAACGATTAAAAGGGAAATTCTATGCCCGCCTTTCGATCGATTCGAAACCGCCGAAAAAAGAAAAAGTTAAACGCGGCTTTCGAGCTCCAGTTAACGTCCCTCATCGACGTGCTCGTCATCATTCTGGTCTTCTTACTGAAGTCCTACCAGACGAGTTTAAACAGTCTCACGACCGTACAGGGCCTTCAGATGCCGATCTCGGCATCCCCCGATGAACCCCGTGATTCCCTGCAGGTGATCATCACTCCGGAAGGTATTACGTTCGAAGGCCTCCGGGTCGTCGATTTTTCGCAGGATGGAAATTCCGCGGGCGCGACCGAAGGGACTTATAAGTTTTCGGACGGCGCACTGGACGAAGGCGGAAAGCGCATCGTCGCGCTTTTTAATACCCTCGTCGCCGCTCGCGAAAAATCGGAACTCCTGAAAGCGAAGTCCCCCGTCCGCGACGAAAAGGGGAACCCCCTACCTTTCGATGGGGTGCTCGCCGTAACCGCGGATAAGCGCATCCAGTACGATACGCTTCGCAAGATCATGTACACGGCGGGGGCGGCCGGATTTAAAGTCTTCCGCTTTATCGCGCTGAAGAAAGAGACCTAAGTCTCAATCCAACGAATCGTTAAGTCAGCGGGAGAGAACGGAAGGCATACCGGCTCCTCCGGCCATCCTGGCCTGCGCTTCTATGCGCATCCTGCGCAGCGGCGGTCGCGGTATTCCTTCCGTTCTCTCCCGCTCCATTCGAGGATTCAGTCGAGGGTCGACTTAAGTTTCTTTCTTCAGCACGGTAACGCTTACGGCGATTGAGGGGCCGACCGGGACTCCGCGACCGGGATCACCGTTTTTACACCGCCGCTGAATTCCGACGTGTTCGTGTGCGGCGAAACGGTTTGCACGTCCAGCTCTACCCTCGTTCGGGAGGGGTAGGGAAAATGATGGGGAGTGCGACCGCCGCCAGCACAGGATGTGCGTCAGGGCGCAGGGCACGATGCCCGGAGGAGCCACTCCCCGGCATTTTCCCTACCGCTCCTGAACCAGCGCAAAACCACGATTACCTACTTCGCCGCGCCCGCGTGCCCCGGAAAAGTCACGTCTAGAGTCTCTGACCCACTCGGCTCTACGGAAATCGGAAAACTCACACTTGCGATTTCGCAAAGGGCATTCTTCGTATCCAGGCAGTAGTACACCGTGCCTTGGAAAGTATATTTTGTATCGGCTTTTAGGTCCGTCGTTTTTAGTTTCAGCCCTTTTTCGAGATCTTCGCGCGTCCACTCTTGCTTAATCACTTCCTTCGGTGGGGCTCCTTCAAAAAGACGGAAGAAACTCGGCGCTTCGGCATTCAGCTTATATCGCTCGGGCAGCACGATTTTAATTTCGGGATTCGTGCGATTCACTTTCGCCGCTTCCATAGGAATCGTATTCGGAAGTTTTACGCTGAGTCTCTTTTGGGCGGCGACGTCACTCCCCGTCTTCATCGCGGTAGCGTCAGAAACTGTCTGCGGTAATTTCTCTCCGTCGATTTTCATCCGCTCCGCTTTACCCGTGCCACGGTTCCAGAGGACGAGGCGATGGTTATTCGTATCGGCAACGACAAAAATATTCTCATCGAGTTTCGTAATTCCCGAGGGCTCGTAAAGGCGAACATTTTTAGCGTCTTCCGGACCTTTTTCGGCGCCTTCCCCCGGCTTCCCATCACCCATCACCGTTTCGAGCATCTGCTTCGAAGGTTCGTAGCGACGAATGGAATGGTTAAATGTATCGGCGATAAAGACGCCGGTGACGTCGGCGTAAATTCCCAGGGGATGCTGAAGCTGAGCCTTCTTCCGTTCGCCATCTTTAAAGCCGAAATCGAATAGTCCGGTACCGACCAATGTTTTTACGTAAGATTCGAAGAAAAATCGGAGAGAACTCGATTCCGCATCGACGAAATAGAGGCTTCCGAGGAGTGAACTGAGCCCGCTCGGCTGCGCCAGCGCCGTATCCTTTTCCATTCCGTCCGAAATCGACTCTACGCCCGTTCCCGCGATTACACTGAGTTTCCCCTCCGCAAGATCTAATGACCAAAGCTGGTGGGTTCCTGCCATCGCGATGACGAGATTCTCCTCGTCGGGG